>JAGPJJ010000092.1:0-2881 GCA_018054505.1 Prevotella sp. | reverse complement strand
CAGGACAAAACAATATGGTTGCAGAAAGCGATTGATGACCAGAGAGAATTACTGAAGAAATATGTTAATAAAGACATCACACGTATTCCACAAGTATTCGTTCCTTATAAAGAAGTGTTACAGATCATGGAAAACGGATTAAAAGTACCTGAAGACGTAACACTTTTATGGTGTGACGACAACTATGGTTACATGACACGCCTGAAAGAGAAAAATGCAACACTGCGTAGCGGTGGCGCAGGAGTGTATTATCACCTAAGTTATTGGGGCAGACCGCATGATTATTTATGGTTGTGTACTACTCAACCTGGATTGATATATAGTGAGATGAAAGAGGCTTACGACAATAATGCAAGACAGGAATGGATTGTAAATATCCATGATCCCAAGCCTGCTGCTTATGATTTGGAACTGTTCATGGACATGGCTTGGAACATTAACAGCGTTTCGCCATCAACAATAAACAATCATCTTGGCAATTGGTTGATAAGAGAGTTTGGTGAGAGTGCAGGAAAGAAGCTCTTACCTGTTATGCAGGAATATTATCGACTTTGTGGAATTCGTAGACCAGAACACATGGGATGGACTCAAGTTGAACTTGATAAGGCAACTCATGTGAGAGGACTTTCATGGATAAAAGACACAGAGTTCAGTAATGAGTTTGGTGGAGAAATGGATCGATATCTTGAACATTATGCCTATATCAAGAAAGCTGTAGAAGATATAAAACAAGATATATCAATCGAAAAGAGAGATGCCTATTTCTCACATGTCGAATATCAAGTATGTGCAGCTGCCGACATGGCGACAAAGATGCTTGAGGCACAGCGTGCACGCTCTTATGCAAATGGGCAAGCAAATTCCACACTATGGTCGCGCGATTCATTGATGACATTGGCCAGTGCAAAAAGTATAGAGGCATATTATGATATTCAGAACATCACTAGCTACTACAACAACAAAATGGCTAGTGGAAAATGGAAATACTCTATGACCTATATGCCTAGAGATTTATTCGTTTACTATCCACCAATGTTGCCTGTATTACCTTCTGACAGCATAGCTAAAGAGGCATTGAAGAAATCGTCTGTTGAAACAAAACACATTCAAAAGATTAATGATGCTATTGCTATGGATGCATGCAATTATTCATCGGCAACAAGCGGCACATATACCATACAGGCATTGGGACATAGCATGAATGCTGTTGCTTTACCTAAAGATGGAACGTTGGAATATAGATTCAAAGCTGACAGAAATGCTGAAGCAATGCTACGTGTGGCAGTGATACCAACACTACCAAATGACGATGGTGACATACGTATTGCAATAAGTATTGACGGACACGATTACATTGTGAAATCATATAAAGAGAAAGACCGCTCAGAGCAATGGAAATTGAATGTGTTAAGAGGGCAGGCTATATTGTTATTCCCGTTAAATATAACAACTGGTCATCACACCCTTTCTATCAAAGCACTAGACAATCATGTGGAAGTTGATCAATGGATGATCGATTTCGTCAAAGACCGCCACTTCTATGTGTTTCCTACAGAATCAGACAAGATATAATCGAATATATTGTATATAACCATTCATCAAGAAGAAAAATACTCTTTTCCTTTGTTTTTCAACTCATTTGCAGTAACTTTGCAATAAGTTAATTCTGCAATTGGCATAATACTCAAGTAAATTTGATGATTCTGCTATCATTTGCAGCAACTTTGCAATAAGATATAACATACATAATCTAGATATACCAGAAATGGAAACAGAAGATAGAAAGAAGTATCAATTCATCAATCCGTTTACCGACATGGGATTCAAAAAGATCTTTGGACAGGAAATTACAAAAGACCTGTTAATTGACTTTTTAAATGACTTATTAATCGGTGAACGTGAGATAACAGACATACAGTTCCTAGATAAGGAACAACTTGGCGTAACAGAAGAAGACCGCTCTTTGATTTACGATGTGTATTGCGAGACTGTGACAGGTGAAAAGATAATAGTCGAGATGCAAAACAAGTCACAGCCTTTTTTCAAGGATCGTGCCTTATATTACCTTTCAAATGCAATAGCACGACAGGGAGAGAAAGGGACGACGTGGAAATATGAAGTTAAGGCTGTATATGGAGTATTCTTTATGAATTTCCACCTTGAACAAGGAGTAGAGGCAATGCGCCGAGACATTATTTTGGCGAACAAAGAAACGCATAAGCTTTTCAGTGACAAAATGCGTTTTATCTTCTTAGAGCTTCCTTCTTTCAAAAAAGAAGAGGAAGAATGTGATAATGATTTTGAACGTTGGATTTATGTTTTAAAGAATATGGAAACATTAAACAGATTGCCATTCAAGGCACAGAAATCGGTATTCAAGAAACTTGAGCAGATTGTTGACATCGCGTCAATGAGCAAGGCTGACCGTATTAAATACGACGAAAGTATAAAAAAATATCGCGATACATTGGCTGTGATGAGTGGGCAATGGCTTGAAGGAAAAGCTGAAGGAAAGGCTGAAGGACTGCAAGAAGGCGAAACGAGAGGATTGCTCAAAGGTAAAGCTGAAGGAATTCAAGAAGTTGCCAAAAACATGAAAGCCATGAAGATGTCTGATAAACAAATTGCAGCAGCTACTGGGCTTTCAGAAAAAGTGATCAAATCATTATAACAATTCTGTTATATTGATGAAAGATTAAACAAATTGTAACTGATGGCACAGAAATCGGTATTCAAGAAACTTGAGCAGATTGTTGACATCGCGTCAATGAGTAAGGCTGACCGTATTAAATACGACGAAAGTATAAAAAAATATCGCGATACATTGGCTGTGATGAGTGGGCAATGGCTTGAAGGAAAAGCTGAAGGAAAGGCTGAAGGA
>JAGPJJ010000091.1 GCA_018054505.1 Prevotella sp. | reverse complement strand
AAAATACGTCGTAATACAACATGTTTTGTTGAATTACGACGTTATTCAGATATGAGTTCTGATGATTTTACTTGATCGTTATTGCAAAATCCTCTTTTGGAACTCTAACTTTCTTCATGTTAACAAGCCAGTCGTTAGTGACATCTCTATAGCCAATTGGCATCAAAACAACACTTCTAAGTCCCTTTGCTTTCAGACCCAATAGTTCGTCTAGTGCGTCATTGTCAAAGCCTTCCATCGGTGTGCTGTCTACTTTCAACTCTGCAGCTTGTGCCAAAGCCATTCCTAAACCGATATAAGCCTGTCTAGCCGTATGAGCAAAATTTTCTTCTGCTGTCTGTGGCAGATACAGAGCTTTAAGTTTCGTCGTATAAGAGCCGAAACGTCCTCTTGGTAAACCTCTTTCGTCTGTGATATAATTGTAAATATCATCAATTCTCTCTTCTGTGTACTTATCCCACGCAGCAAAGACTAAAAGATGCGAACATTGAGCAATATTCTTTTGATCCATAGCAATAGGAACAATCTTTTCTTTTAGTTTCTGATCGCTAATAACGATTATTCTAAATTGTTCTAAACCAGAAGAGGTTGGTGCTAATCGTGCAGCCTCTATAATTTTATCGACGTCTTGCTGATCTACTTTCTTTGTAGAGTCATAAGCTTTTGTAGCATATCTCCATTTCAAATTATCTAATAGTGCCATATTTATATATTTATTAGTAATACCACAAAGATATGTATCTTTTTTTTAATCGCCAAGATATTTCTGTTATAATTAATAAATAGGTTGTGTTAATAAATTTAGATAAAAGTTTCATCACTTCTTAAAGATTCGAATCTGGGCTGAGCCATTAAAACATTGTGTCAAATTTAGTCTGAAGACAGTATAATAACACACACGATATCACAGCATTACAGACTTTTCATATAAAATATCGGCTTGTTTCTTATTTCCGTTTTCTAATGTTGTGTTCATGCAGATTGAAACAAGCTATTTTTTTATTATTTATTAATAATAGTGTCTTTAATCTTTCTTTGTCTGACAATCTTTTAGTAAATTTGCATCGTTTTTGGATTTATTAAGAGGCAGGTATAGCCCCAATGGATGTCAGAATAACAATTTGAATGTATATATATAAAGTGAGATGGCGAAATACAATATTAAGGAAAAGTCGGAGAAGAAAGCAAATTATCGTAGTTTTATGAATCCTAGCGTAAAAGATGAACTACAGGAGAAAATTCGTGTTAAGATTATCATCGAGGAGAAGTATAAGGACAAAGATTATAGCGCAAAGAAATTAGCAGAGGACTTAGGTACTAACGTAAGATATATTTCTGCGGTATGCGCTGAACGTTTCTATATGAGCTATTGTGAGTTGGTGAATTATTATCGTGTTAATGAGGCTATGACAATGCTTACCGACCGTAGATATACAAAGATGAGAGTGGAAGATATTAGTGAAATGGTAGGTTTTTCAAATAGACAAAGCTTTTATGTGGCTTTTTATCGCTTGCGCGGAATGACTCCACGTGAGTATAAGATGCTGTATATCAGAAATCATCCAGAATTATTGAGAGAACCAGCTGTTAAGGGTCGTCAACGCAAAACAGCATAAATATTTTTGTGTAATCGGGATTTTTAGAGTACCTTTGCTTGCTCAATTGTACTCAATGATACAAGTATGAAAGATATTAAGAAAATAGTTCTTACAGGTGGCCCTTGCGCAGGCAAGACCACTGCATTGGTGAAGGTTATAGAGCATTTCTCTAGTTTGGGATATAAGGTTTTTACTATCCCTGAGGTTCCTACAATGTTCAGCCAGTCGGGAATGGACTATCTTACGGACAATAAAGATTTCTTTTACGAGGGCGAAAAAGCCACTCTGGAGGTTCAGTTGGAATTGGAAGATAAGTTCCAACGTGTTGCAGAACAGTGTGAAGAGCCGTCAATGATTATCTGTGACCGTGGAGCCATGGATATTTCTGCCTACATGAAACCTGAAATGTGGGAAAAGATAACGGCATCTGTCGGTACTAGTACTAGTCTGCTGCGAGATCATCGTTATGATGCCGTGCTGCATTTGGTTTCTGCTGCCGATGGTGCAGAGAAGTATTATACAACAACAAATAATAAGCAGCGCACAGAAGGACTGACACTGGCTCGTGAACTTGATAAAAAGGTTATCAATGCATGGACAGGTCATCCGCATTTGCGAGTTATTAATAATCATGAGGATTTTATTAACAAACTGCATCGTGTGCTCAATGAAATATCAAACGTGCTTGGAATTCCGCAGCCTATTGTTGAGGAAAGAAAGTATATCGTTGAATTGACGGGCGAAATACCTGGAGTTATCGAGAGCGAGATCACACAGACTTATCTTGTTGCCGAACCTGGATGTGAAGTTCGTTTGCGCCGTCGTGGATGGCAAGGAAAGTATGTTTATGTTCATACTACCAAGAAAAGAATTTCAGATACAGAAAAGTTGGAAACAGAACGTCCATTAACTAATAATCTTTATGTTTCACTATTGCAACAGGCTGATCCTTATAGAAGCACAATAAGCAAGGTGAGAAAGAGTTTTATATGGAAGGGACAGTATTTTGAGCTTGATAATTATTTCAAGCCTGTGAAGAATTTGATGATTCTCGAAACAAAAGGTATCGCTGAACAAGAAAGCGTGAATTTCCCTCCATTCATAAAAGTAATAAAGGATATTACAGGAAATTCAAAATATTACAACTATAATATAGCTTTAAAAGGATAGTAATTGTAAATAATTATATCCAATCGCTATAAATGATATTCCATTTAAATTGCAAGCTGCTTTAAGAGTTTGCCATTTAGATGGAATATTTTTATTGTTCCATTTTCGTATATTGCAAGAGTAGGAGGGTTGCCTCCCTTTGGAAATGTGACTGAACCCGTATTGCAGATGGTAGTTCCGTCGATTTTGCAAAGTTCCCATAGGTGTGTGTGGCCATATATAACGGCATCAAAGCTTCCTTTAGGTAGGTTTTCTTTGTTATATATGTGTCCGTGGGTGAGAAACAATTTATGACCTTCATCAACAATCATAGCATAGTCGCTCATTATTGGGAAATCAAGTAACATCTGGTCTACTTCTGAATCACAGTTACCTCTTACAGCAATAATCTTATCAGCCATAGAATTAAGACATTCTGCGATGCCCTTAGGGTCTATACCTTCAGGTATTTGGTTTCTTGGGCCATAATTCAATATGTCGCCCATGATACACATCATATCGCAATGTTGTGAATCAAAGAGTTTGAGAGCTTCATTCAATGCTGGAAGCGAACCATGAATGTCGGATACCAATAAATACTTCATATACTTATAGTTCTAGTCCTTGCATAAGGATAGCTGTAGCTTTCTCAATACTGTCCTTAGAAGGAGGTTCTATGCCTTTTAAAGGGTATTCAATATTTAGCTTGTCATATTTAAAAGTGCCAAGCGTATGATAAGGAAGAATTTCTACTCTTTCAACGTTCTTCAACGTCTTGATAAATGCATTTAGCTGTGAAAGATATTCTTCTTTGTCTGTTATTCCAGGAATCAGCACGTGGCGAATCCAAACTTTCTTACCCGTATCACTAAGATATTTGGCGCAGTCAAGGATGTTGCTGTTGCTGTGATGAGTTAGTTTGCGATGTTCGGCATCGTTAATATGCTTGATGTCAAGCAATATGGTATCAGTATATTTCATCAACGTCTCAAACTTGCTGAAATATGGTTCCCTTCTGGTAAAAGGTTGTGCCGATGTGTCAAGGCAAGTGTTAATACCTCGAAGTTTGGCTTTGCTAAAAAATTCTATCAGGAAGTCAATTTGCAGCAGTGCTTCGCCGCCACTTACAGTGATACCTCCCTCGTCACCCCAATAAGACTTATATCTTTCTGCTTTATCAAGGAGTTCGTCGGCAGAGAATTCTTGTCCTTTGCCAAGTTCCCAAGTATCAGGATTGTGGCAGAACAAACATCTCATAGGGCATCCCTGCAAGAAGATAATAAAACGAATCCCCGGCCCGTCAACCGAGCCGAAGGATTCTATAGAGTGAACGTTTGCTTTTATCATATTAAAGAGTCTCGTGAGCCTGACGTGCGATAACATCTAACTGCTGTTCGCGTGTAAGGTCGATAAACTTAACTGCATATCCGCTGACACGGATTGTGAAGTTCTGATATTCTTCCTTCTCAGGATGCTCCATAGCATCTTTCAACTTCTCAACTCCGAATACGTTGACATTGAGGTGGTGTGCACCCTGACTGAAATATCCGTCCATAACATTTACCAATGTGTTGGCACGTTCAACATCGTCGTGGCCTAGAGCACCAGGATTAATAGTCTGTGTATTTGAAATACCATCAAGAGCATATTCGTAAGGAAGTTTTGCAACAGAGTTCAAAGAAGCCAACAGACCGTTTTTCTCTGCTCCGTAAGAAGGATTTGCTCCAGGAGCGAGTGGTGTACCAGCTGCACGTCCATCAGGCATAGCACCAGTGTATTTACCATAAACCACATTTGAAGTAATGGTAAGGATACTTGTTGTAGGCTCTGAGTTACGATATGTGTGACATTTCTTGATCTTGTTCATGAATGTCTTGAGCAACCATACTGCAATCTCGTCAGCACGCTCATCGTCATTACCATAACGAGGGAAATCACCTTCTGTCTTGAATTCAATAGGGAAGCCTGTTTCGTCGCGGATAATGTTAACTTTGGCATATTTGATAGCGCAGATAGAATCAACTACATGGCTGAAACCTGCAATACCGGTAGCAAATGTACGGCGTACGTCTGTATCAATAAGAGCCATTTCTTCAGCTTCGTAGAAGTACTTGTCGTGCATGTAATGAATAAGATTCAATGTCTTTACATATACGCTAGCCAACCAGTCCATTATTGCATCAAAGCGAGGCGCAAACTCTTCGTATGTGATGACATCTCCGCTGATAGGGCGGAATGCAGGACCACACTGTTCGTGAGACTTAGCATCTACACCACCGTTGATAGCATAAAGAAGAGCCTTAGCAAGATTTGCACGTGCTCCGAAGAACTGCATTTCTTTACCAGTCTGAGTTGCACTGACGCAGCAGCAGATTGAGTAGTCATCACCCCAAACAGGGCGCATGATATCATCGTTCTCGTATTGGATAGAACTTGTAGTCACTGAAATCATTGCAGCATACTTCTTGAATCCATCAGGAAGGCGTTTGCTATACAATACTGTGAGGTTTGGCTCTGGTGAAGGGCCCATGTTCTCAAGAGTATGCAAGAAACGGAAGTCATTCTTTGTAACCATAGAACGACCGTCCTGTCCGATACCACCAACTTCTAGAGTAGCCCAAACTGGGTCACCGCTGAACAACTGGTTGTAAGAAGGGATACGTGCAAACTTAACCATTCTGAACTTCATTACCAAATGGTCGATAAGTTCCTGTGCATCATCTTCGCTCAAAATTCCGTCGTTGATGTCACGAGTCATATAGATGTCAAGGAAGGTAGAAACTCTACCAACAGACATTGCGGCTCCATTCTGAGTCTTAATAGCTCCAAGATAACCGAAATATAACCACTGAACAGCTTCACGTGCATTTGCTGCAGGTACAGAAATATCGAAGCCGTAGCTTGCAGCCATTTCCTTGAGTCCCTTGAGGGCCTTAATCTGCATTGAAATCTCTTCGCGAAGACGAATTACTTCGTCAATCATTTCGCGATCGCCCATGTTGTCTAGATCGTTTTTCTTTTCCTGAATAAGAAAATCTATACCGTAGAGTGCTACACGACGATAGTCACCTACTATACGACCACGTCCGTAAGTGTCTGGAAGACCTGTAAGGATGTGATTGTGACGTACGTGCTTCATTTCATTTGTATATCCATCAAAAACACCATCGTTGTGGGTTTTTACGTATTTGGTGAATATTTCGTGAAGTTTGTCTGCTGGTTGGTATCCATAAGTAGTGCAAGCTTGTTCTGCCATTTTGATACCTCCATAAGGCATAAATGCACGCTTCAATGGTTTGTCAGTTTGCAAACCAACTACTTTTTCTATATCTTTTGTATTTTCTCCAATATATCCAGGGCCATAAGCAGTAAGACTTGAAACAATTTCTGTTTCCATATCTAATACGCCACCTTTAGCTCTTTCTTCTTTTTGTAGATTCTTTAGTATACCCCAGAGTTCTTCTGTAGTCTTTGTTGGATTTGCAAGAAAACTCTCGTTACCGTCATAACTAGTGTAGTTGTTTTGAATAAAATCTCGTACGTTAACTTCTGACTTCCATTTGTTACCTTTAAAACCTCTCCATTCCGTTCTCATAATAGCGTGGGTTAAATTTAATATTGATTAATCTTATATTATTTGGGTGCAAAGGTAATACTATTATTTCGATATAATGGTAACAAATGTGACTCTTGATATCACAAAAATAGTTAAATATTGGCTCGAAACGCGTAAAATGTTAGCTATTAAATAGTTAGGAAAATTATCAGAAAAGAAAACTTAAATCAGCTACAAATTTATCAAAGTTTTCTTTTTTATTTTGTAAGTTGCTGTGTATTAGTAACTTAACTTTTATTAACTTGTAAAAAGTTGTCGAAAAAGAATAACTTTGTAATATAAAGACTATCTTTGTAGAAGATTTTAAATGACTTAATCACTTATTTATATATGATACAGACAGTAGTAAAAAGAGACGGAAGAGTCGTAGGCTTTAATGAGCAAAAGATTATGGCTGCAATCCGCAAAGCAATGCTTCACACAGAAAAAGGAGAAGACGATGAACTGATACTGAAAATCACAGATCACATCTCATTTAAGGGAAAAGACCAGATGACTGTTGAGAGCATACAGGATTCTGTGGAAATGGAATTGATGAAGAGTGCGCGTAAAGATGTTGCTCAGAGATATATAGCTTATCGCAATCAGCGCAGTATTGCACGAAAGGCTAAGACTCGTGACGTTTTCATGGAAATTGTCAACATAAAAAATAATGAAGTAACGCGCGAAAATGCCAACATGAATGCAGATACTCCTGCTGGAATGATGATGAAATTTGCGTCAGAGACAACAAAACCTTTTGTTGATGATTATTTGCTGTCTGAAGATGTGAGAGATGCTGTGAAGCATAATTATATTCACATTCATGATAAAGATTATTATCCAACAAAGAGCCTTACATGTGTTCAGCATCCTTTGGATAATATTCTTGAGCACGGATTTGTTGCAGGTCATGGATCATCACGTCCAGCAAAACGCATTGAGACTGCTGCTGTTTTAGCTTGTATTTCTCTTGAAACATGTCAAAATGAAATGCATGGTGGACAGGCTATTCCTGCTTTTGATTTTTATCTTGCTCCTTACGTAAAATCTTCTTATATAGAAGAAGTGAAGAATCTTGAAAAACTTACGGGCAAAGATTTGTCTTCTATATATAATAAGGTAATTGATGATTATGTAGAGACGAATCTTGATGGCCTTGAGGGGGATGAACGTTTGTGTCAACATGCAATTAATAAGACTGTTAATCGTGTGCATCAGGCAATGGAGGCATTTATTCATAATATGAATACTATCCATAGTCGTGGTGGAAATCAAGTAGTTTTCTCGTCAATAAATTATGGAACTGATACTTCTGCTGAAGGTCGTTGCGTTATGCGTGAATTACTGAAATCTACCTACGAGGGTGTTGGAAATGGTGAGACTGCAATCTTCCCAATACAGATTTGGAAGAAAAAACGTGGAGTGAACTATTTGCCAGAAGATAGAAATTATGATATTTATAAGTTGGCTTGTAAGGTAACTGCACGTCGCTTTTTCCCTAATTTCCTGAATCT
>JAGPJJ010000090.1:5964-7909 GCA_018054505.1 Prevotella sp. | reverse complement strand
TACGCAATGGTTTGCTTAGTTTTTAATAAGGCTACAAAAAGCCATACATCATTTAAAATTTAGGAGAAATAACTATGTATTTAATTATGTTTATCATCAGTATCGTTATGTTTATCTACATGTTATATGTACTGATAAAGCCAGAAAAATTTTAGAATAATATAATTATGAAAACAGAGATTTGGGGTATAATAATTCAAATAGTCTTTATGTTAGGACTAGCATATCCACTCGGAAGATATATTTCACGAGTATATAAAGGCGAAAAGACTTTCCTTGATTTTCTTAAGCCTGTAGAAAAATTCATTTTCAAAATTAGTGGCATATCACCTAATAAAGAAATGAATTGGAAAGAATTTTTGAGAGCAATGCTTATTATAAATCTGTTTTGGTTTATATGGGCAATTGTACTTCTCATGATACAAGGCCATCTTCCTTTGAATCCAGACGGTAACACAGGACAGAGTTTTCATCAAGCCTTCAATACAGCAATCAGCTTTCTTGTAAATTGTAATCTACAACACTATAGTGGAGAAACAGGACTTACCTATTTCACTCAACTATCTGTAGTTATGTTATTTCAATTTGTCACAGCTGCTACCGGTATGGCTTGTATGGGTGGAATTATGAAAGCATTAGCGGCAAAGACTACACATACAATTGGAAATTTCTGGCATCTGCTTGTAATTAGCTTAACTCGTATATTACTTCCTTTGGCAATCATTATTGGTATGATTCTAGTGGTAGAAGGAGTGCCTATGAGTTTCGATAAAAAAGTTGACGTAACAACTTTAGAAGGTAAAGCCCAACATGTTTCACAAGGACCTGCTGCAGCGATTGTTGCAATAAAGCAAATAGGAACAAATGGTGGTGGTTTCTTCGGAGCGAATTCAGCTCATCCACTTGAGAATCCTAATTATCTTACAAATATTGTTGAATGCGTTTCTATTATGTTAATTCCGATGGCAATGGTATTTGCTTTCGGCTTTTATACTAAACGTAAACGCCTCGGCTATAGCATATTTGGAGTAATGCTATTGGCATATTTTATTGGAGCTGCAGTAAACATACATGAGGAAATGTCAGGCAATCCACATATCGCAGCAATGGGAATAAACCAAAGCGGCGGAGCCATGGAAGGAAAAGAAGTGAGATTTGGATCAGCAGCAACAGCTCTATGGAGCGTTTCCACAACTGCAACGTCTAATGGTTCAGTAAATGGAATGCACGATAGTATGATGCCATTATCAGGAATGGTAGAAATGCTAAATATGCAGATAAACACTTGGTTTGGTGGTGTTGGAGTTGGTTGGATGAACTACTTTACTTTCATTATCATTGCCGTATTTATAAGTGGTTTGATGGTTGGAAGAACGCCTGAATTTCTTGGTAAGAAAATTGAGGCAAACGAAATGAAAATTGCTTCTTTGGTAGCTTTGCTTCATCCGTTCTTGATTCTTTCAGGAACAGCGCTTGCAACTTGGATATTTGTGAGAGCTCCAGAAATTGTCAGCAATGAGGGTGGATGGCTTTGCAATTCACACTATCATGGACTTAGTGAGATGTTTTATGAGTTCACATCGGCAGCAGCTAATAATGGTTCAGGATTCGAGGGACTCATTGACAATACTTGGTTTTGGAATATATCAACAGGTATAATAATGCTTTTAGGTCGTTATCTTCCAATCATAGGTCAGATCGCTATAGCGGGAATACTAGCAAAAAAGAAGTCAATACCAGAAAGTGCCGGTACATTGCGCACAGACACTGTAACATTTGGAATGATGACCTTAGCTGTGATTGTAATTGTAGCAGCTTTATCATTTTTTCCAGCTCATGCACTAAGCACAATGGCTGAATATTTAAGTATATAGATCCAAAGTATTAAATTAGAAATTATGAAAAATAAGAAATCGAATTCTCTTTTTGAGAATGGGATGATAAA
>JAGPJJ010000090.1:0-5864 GCA_018054505.1 Prevotella sp. | reverse complement strand
TAGACACGTTATTACTAGACAAGACAGGTACGATAACAATTGGAAATCGTCGTGCTACACATTTCTATCCTGTCGAAGGAATAGACGTTGACGATTTTGCACGTTTGTGCCTTCTATCATCTGTTAGTGATGAAACACCTGAAGGCAAATCTATAGTAGAACTTTCTCACAGCATTGGAATATCAATTAAAAACACTGAGACTATGGGTGCTAAAATGATAAATTTTAGCGCTGAAACAAGATGTTCTGGAATAGACATGCCTGATGGAACTGCTATACGTAAAGGTGCATTTGATACAATGAGAAAAATTACAGAAGAAGATGGAGGAGTTTTTCCACAAATTGCACAAGAGACGATAGAAAAAATCACAAAGCTAGGTGGCACTCCATTAGTGGTAAGTTTGAATAAACGAATAGCTGGTGTTATTGAATTACAAGATATCATTAAGCCAGGAATAAAGGATAGATTCAGCCGTCTTCGCAAAATGGGCGTAAAAACCGTTATGGTTACAGGTGACAATGCACTCACTGCAGCTTTTATCGCAGAACGTGCTGGAGTAGATGACTTTATTGCTGAGGCTAGACCTGAAGATAAAATGACATACATTCGCAACGAACAGCAACAAGGAAAACTAGTAGCTATGATGGGTGATGGCACAAATGATGCACCAGCATTGGCACAAGCTAACGTTGGCGTTGCAATGAACAGTGGTACGCAAGCAGCAAAAGAAGCAGGAAACATGGTCGACCTTGACAATGATCCAACAAAATTAATAGAGATTGTAGAGATTGGCAAGCAATTGCTTATGACCCGAGGTACTCTGACTACATTTTCAATAGCCAATGATGTAGCTAAATACTTTTCAATAGTCCCTGCCCTATTCATGGCTTATATACCACAATTAGCAGCTCTCAATGTGATGAGACTTCATAGTGCTGATAGCGCTATCCTGTCAGCTGTTATATTTAATGCTATCATTATCCCAATGCTGATTCCATTAGCATTACGTGGTGTAAAATATCGTCCTGTTGGTGCTTCAGCACTACTGCGCCGAAACTTACTTATTTATGGACTAGGTGGTATGATAGCACCTTTCATTGGTATCAAAATTATTGATATGATAGTTGGACTTTGTTTTTAGATTTAAACATTACAAAAATTACAATTATGAAAAATATTTGGATAAAAAGCATAATGACAAACATGTTGAGATCTATAAGACTCACTCTTGTTTTAGGTTTTATTCTTATAATAGGATATGTAGTTGTGTTATGGGCTTTCGCAAAAGTAGCGGGCCCTAACGGTGGTAAACCAGAATTAGTTTACTCAACAACTGCAACAACAGGAAATCATCCTCACATCGTTGGAGTAAAAAATGTAGGACAACAATTTGTAAATAACAGATATTTCTGGGGACGCCCTTCATGTGCAGGAAAAGGTTATGATGCTTCTGCATCTGCTGGTAGTAACAAGGGACCAACGAATGCTGAATATCTAAAGGAAGTCAGCGAGCGTAGCAAACTATTCCTAAAGGCTCACCCTTATCTACATCAATCTGATATACCAGCAGAAATGGTTACAGCAAGTGGTTCTGGTCTTGATCCGGATATAACACCACAAAGCGCTTATATTCAGGTTAGACGTATTGCTGCATCACGTGGACTCTCAGAGCAATACGTTAAAAGCATTGTTGATAAATCTATACAAAAGCCTCTGTTGGGTATATTCGGTCCAGCAAAAGTAAATGTGCTGAAACTTAATATGCTACTTGATAAATCTATTTAGATAATAATAATTCTAATAAATAACAACATGAACACAACCGGTTACGACAACGATAGTGCAGCTCAACACTTCCTTGACATCATACGTCAACAGAGACGTGGACGACTGAAGATATACATTGGTATGATAGCAGGCGTTGGCAAAACATTTCGCATGCTGAAAGACGCTCATCAAATGCAGCGTCAAGGTATAGATGTGCAAATAGCCTATATTGAGACCCACAAAAGGCGTGACACGGAATCATTAGTTGGAGGTCTAACTGTAATACCTCGCCGACAACTTTATTATAAAGGTAGGCAGATGGAAGAAATGGACACTGACAATGTTATTCTGATTCACCCTGAAGTGGCTATCGTTGACGAACTGGCACATACAAATCTACCAGGAAGTAAAAACGACAAAAGATGGCAAGATGTAGAGCAACTTCTTGAAGCAGGCATAAGTGTGATAACAGCTGTCAATATACAACATATTGAGAGCTTGAGTGAAGAAGTTGGTATACAGTCAGGCATTGAGGTAAGAGAACTTGTACCAGACAGTTTGCTGCAAGAGGCAGATGAAGTTGTTAATATAGACCTAACAGCAGATGAATTAATACAGCGACTGAAAGATGGTAAAATCTATAGCAAAGAAAAAATAGAAAATGCTTTAGATCATTTCTTTAAAACAGAGAATATTCTCAGGCTCAGGTCTTTAGCACTCGGTGAAGTTGCTTTGCGTGTATCCAATAAGGCTATAAATGAATCTGGAGATTCTCATAATGCATTACTGAAATCTCATGCCGTACTTGCATGCATCAGTAGCAACGCTCTCACTCCTCGACATATTATACGCAGAGCAGCACGCATCGCAGCTCAGCGTAACTCAACATTCTGTACACTATACGTTAGACGTCCATCAGAAAGTCCAGACAGAGTGAATCTTGCATCGCAGCGTCATTTAATGAATCATTTTCAGCTAACAGTAGAACTTGGTGGAGAAGTTATTCAGGCTGCATCGTCAAATGTCATAAAAGAAATAGAAGATGTGTGCACTCAGCGCCATATCACAACCGTTTGTATTGGTCAGCCGGCATTTAAGATGCCATCCACTATCACTAAAATAAGAAAATATCGCAAATTTCTCGATTTTCTTGCACAGAAAAGAATAGATTTAATTATACTTGCATAATAAAACATAAAAACATGCTATTATGAACATAAAAACAAAACTAACATTAGTGATTGGGCTTCTCGTAACGATGACATTCGCTCTCGTTGCTGTATCGGTAATTAATGTTCAGATACTAACTGCAACCGACCCAGAAAGTCCAGCAGCAGGTCCAGGTATGGAGCGTGCCCTTTTATGGATCACAGCTCTTGGTGCCGTATGCATCTTCACAGGAATAGGTATATGGATATCATTCCCATCATCTATAGCACGTCCGATAAAGGAATTGCTTGATGCCATACAAGACATTGCTGCACATAATTATGATAGACGTTTGCGCCTATATGGAACAAAAGAGTTTGATGATGTTTCTCGCAACTTCAATGCAATGGCAGAGCGCCTTGCAGCATATCATGCCAGTTCTCTTTCACAACTCCTTGCTGCAAAAAAATATATGGAGACTCTTGTTAATAGCATCACCGAACCAATAATTGCATTAGACTCACGTCAAAACATCATCTTTATAAATGATGCAGCCTTATCTATACTCAATATTTCACGAAATGACGCTATAGCACATCCTGCTAGAAAGTTAGCAATGAACAACGATTTGCTTAGAAGACTTATTCGTGGATTGGATAAAAGTGAAGAAGAAACAATTAATTCACCATTAAAGATATATGCAAACGATAAGGAAAGCTATTTCCAAGTAAAATATATCACTATACCTCATGAGACATCAGCTTCAGATACCGATACGATAGAAGAAGACATCCCTGATAGTCATATGATTATGCTGAAAAACGTTACAGAGTTTAAAGAACGTGATTCTGCAAAGACCACCTTTATATCAACAATTTCTCACGAACTTAAAACGCCTATTGCTGCTATAAAAATGAGCCTTCAATTACTAGAAGACACACGAATAGGAAAGTTGAACCTTGAGCAGACGGAATTAGCCGACGATATAAAAATGAATAGCGACAGACTGTTGACTATTACGAGTGAATTACTGAATATGACTCAAGTTGAATCTGGCAAACTGCAGCTTAAACCTCGCGTTACACGTCCGATAGAACTTATTGATTATGCAATAAAGGCTAATCGTGTTCAGGCTGATAAATTCAACATTTCTATAGAAGTTGAATATCCAGAAGACAATTGCATTGCGAAACTATTTGTTGACAGCGAAAAAATTGCATGGGTTCTAACAAACCTGCTATCCAACGCAATTAGATATTCTCATGAAAATGCAAGAGTTATCATTGGCGCACGTCAGAAAGACAACACACATGTTCAATTATATGTTTCAGACCATGGTAAAGGAATAGATCCTCGCTATCATGATAGTATATTTGAACACTACTTCCGCGTACCTGGAACTAAGGTTCAAGGAAGTGGACTTGGCCTTTCAATATCTAAAGACTTCGTTGAAGCTCATGGCGGAACTCTAACCGTTGACAGCGAAATAGGCAACGGTAGTACATTCACCGTCACATTAGAGGTATAGAATCATAAGTGGTAATAAAACTATTCAAACAATAATTTAAACAATTAGTATGGCGTTTTGAAATTTATTTTGTAATTTTGTAAATCTGAAGAATAAAAACTTCTGTTATAACAATAAGGAATAAACAAAATGCAAAGTAAAGCAAAATATCTTTTTGTAGCGTCAATGCTAGCTGTATTTACTGTAAATGCACAGACACCTAAGCGTGTTAAGCCAAAAGCAGCCGTTAGCATTACATCAGATAAGAAAGCTATAAATCTTGATTTGATGAAACAGTTGATGCCAGCGACTGCTAAAATTATGTTTATTGACAGTACAGTTGTAAGCAAGGCCGACTTTTTAAACCACATCCCACTTAACAAAGAATCTGGTAAATTTGAATATGCTACTAAATTCTTTGATAAGAAAACAAGTAACAACAATACAGTTTACATCAACGAATTTGCCAATAGGGCTATTTTTGCTGACGGTGATTCTGCTCAAACAGGTATTTATACGGCAGATAAACTTGGCGACAAATGGACAACTCCTACTAGCATCAACTCAATTGATAAAAACTATGAGATGCCTCTATATCCATTTTTGCAAAGCGATGGCGTTACATTATTTTTCGCAGCTAAAGGCAAAAACAGTATTGGAGGATACGACATCTTTCTTACAAGATACAATAGCAATAATAATTCTTTCTTTCCGCCAGAAAACTACGGACTTCCATTTAATTCTACAGCCAACGATTATTTGCTTGCTATAGATGACTTAGATCAGCTAGGTTGGCTTGTCACAGACCGTAACCAACCTGAAGGAAAGGTATGCATCTATACTTTTGTTCCAACCAAAGAAAGACTTAATTTCACTGGCGACAATCTTAACGAGAAACAGTTGAACAAAATGGCCACTATACATTCTATATCAGAGACTTGGAAGTTTGGTGACCGCAACGCTGCTATGGCAAGATTGAAAGCTATGATTGAGCGCAACAATGCAACTGTAAAAAACAATAATGATATAAATTTTGTTATCAACGACAAAACAACATATCATAGCATTTCTGAGTTTACACCTACCAACAGACAGAAGTATGCTAAACTTACTCAAATGCTAGCAGAGCAAGAACATAATGCAAATCAATTAAATATGATGCGCGATAAATTTGCTGCATCAAATGCAAGTTCTAAAAAAGCATTATACGATAAAATTATCAATATAGAAAAATCATACGAACAACAATGTGACGATATTTCAAAACTTGAAAAAGAAATAAGAAATAGCGAAAACATGAAATAATTTATTAACTATGGATGAGAAAAAATATTTTGCAGAATCAGAACTGATTCTCAATGAAGACGGTAGTGTTTTTCACTTGCACCTTAAACCAGAACAGCTTGCTGATAAAGTAATCCTAGTTGGTGATCCTGGACG
>JAGPJJ010000089.1 GCA_018054505.1 Prevotella sp. | reverse complement strand
TACTCACTTGAGAAATGCTTAATGCGAATGCGATTTATTATTTTTATATTTTATCTTATTGTATATTTATCTTTTGTACAAAGAAAGAAAAATAAATAACACCAAGCAAGAAAAAATACATTTTTTAACTATGTTTTCGTACACAATTTTAAACAAAAAAGGTGTCCAAAATTGTGTACGAAAACAACAAAACTAACAACTAAGAATTTGCAATATTCTCTCAGCGCTTCTTCCATCCCATCTATCAGGAATGCCAGCTTTCTTCCAATTGCCGTCAACCATATCTTCCAAAGCTTTTGAAAGGCTATCAGGGTCTTCACCAACAAGCACATTTGTTCCAACCTTTACAGTTTCAATATGTTCTGTATAGCTATTTAAAGTGATACATGGAATTTGATTGAATGTTGCTTCCTCGGCAACATTTCCACTATCTGTGATAATTCCACAAGCATTTGCAGTGATATATCCAAAGTCTAGATAGCTCTGTGGTTCTATAATCTTCATGATAGAAGGAAAGCTTGTAGACGCAACTATATCAGCAACCACTTTGGCTGCTTTTCCACGCAAAGAAGCAATTATAGGCATCGTTGAATCTTTCATTCCACGTACCATTGCTTTAATCAGCTTTTCCAAATGAGCCTCATCTCCTATCAAAGCCTTGCGATTAAGTGTGAATACAATATATTTTTGTTCTTCAAGTCCAAGTTTATCTAAAACAGCCGGACGCTTTAGCCTACTATGATTGTATCTAAGATTATCAATCAATATGTTGCCGACCATATATACCTTGTTCAATTCAGCACCCTCTTTGTTAGCAATGTTATTATTGCTTATTCCTGCTGTAAAAAGAATGTCGCTTAAACCATCAATAACAAGCCTATTTATCTCTTTAGGCATTGTAATATCAAAACTTCGTGTACCAGCAGCTATATGAGCAAGTCTTATTCCCTGTTTTTTTGTAACAATTGCAGCAGCCATAGTACTTGCCAAGTCGTCAACGACAATAACTGTGTCTGTTGGATTATGTTGCAGATATAATTCAAACTTAGACATAACAAGTCCTGTAAGTTCGTTAAGATTATCACAATCAACTCCAAGGTAGAAATCAGGACGATTTATCTGAAGGTCATCAAAGAGAGAATCCTCTATTGTTTTGTCGTCTTCCTTTCCTGTGAAAACAAGTTTATAACTGATATCGCGTCCTTCTTCGTGAGCTTTTGCGATAGCTCTTATTATTGGTGCCACCTTTATGAAATTAGGTCGTGCCCCAACTACAATACATATATTCATATTCGTGTCTTAATTATATAATGCAAAGGTAATAAAAAAATAGAGGTCGCAAATTATTGCGACCTCTATTTTTTATTCTCCTTTGAACAATTCCTTTATTCCGCCGATGCTACCCATCAGGTTTGTCGCCTCGTAAGGCAGGAATACAGTCTTAGTCTTGTCACCATCTGCAACATCCTGCAACATCTGTATATACTTCTGCGCAAGTAAATAGTTTGCTGGATTACTAGACTTTCCAACAGCATCAGTTATTTTTTGAATAGCCACAGCTTCAGCCTCAGCTTTCTTAATTCTTGCATTAGCCTCACCTTCAGCACGCAATATAGCTTGTTGCTTATCGGCTTCAGCACGATTAATCATAGCAGCTTTATCTCCTTCACTCTGCAAGATCTGTGCTTGCTTGTCTCCTTCACTTGTAAGAATAGTAGCACGCTTATTACGTTCTGCCTGCATTTGCTTCTCCATTGCCTGCAACACGCTTTCAGGAGGAGTGATATCCTGCAACTCTACACGGTTTACCTTTATACCCCACTTGTTGGTTGCATCATCAAGTACACCACGTAACTTAGTATTTATGGTATCACGACTTGTCAAAGTCTGGTCAAGTTCCATCTCTCCTATTATATTACGCAGTGTTGTCTGTGTAAGTTTTTCTATCGCATTAGGCAAATTGTTTATCTCATATACAGCTTTGAAAGGGTCTACAATCTGAAAATATAGCAATGCATTTATCTGCATCTGAATGTTATCTTTAGTAATAACATTTTGTCTATCAAAATCATATACCTGTTCGCGAAGATCTATATTGGTAGTATATACATATCTTCCATTATACATTGATACCATTGTCTTTGGGCGATCAATAAACGGAATGATAATGTTAATACCAGGTTTAAGGGTTGCGAAATACTTTCCTAGTCTCTCTATAATTTTTGTTTCACTCTGTGGTATTATGACCACGGTCATCTTAATAAAGATGATTGCAAGCACAACGGCTGCAATTAAAGCATAAAAAGCAATACTCATAATTTTATTTTATTTAATGATTAAACTAGTTTTACGGTTACAATAATAGACTCTCTGCTAATAATCTCAACTTTCTGTCCTTTAGATATTGACTCAGTTGAATTACTAACGGCTTTCCATTCATCTCCGTCTACTTTTACATATCCACTTTCATTAGGTTCGATAGTCTCTATAACCGTACCAACTCTACCAATCAGCGCATCAATGTTACTCAGCCTATCCTCTCCACCATTGTGTAATCGTTCTATCAAACGAGGTCGAATCAATCGTATACTCAATATTGAGAATAAAGCCCATACCAAGACTTGTGCCCAGAATGGTAATATAAACGATGTGAATATAGTCACAAAGGCTCCTATTGCAAAACATGTTACAAAGAAGTCTCCTGAACTTAATTCAAGTATCAGACAACAAAACATTACGATTGTCCAACATACCCATAAATTACTTGTAATAAACTCTATCATAGCATTAAATTTTTTGTTTAATCAATATGCTACCTTCTCACAATATAATATATACGAAGGTAACAAAAATCATTTTCTATATGATTTACTTGTTGATTTCTTTACGATATTATTATTATTAACATATCCTGAAGCCTGATAATATTTTAAGGCATCAGGCATCAGTTTCTCTATTGCAGCAATACGCTTTGAGTCTGATGGGTGGTCACTGAATAAGTCATTGTTATTACTGCTTCCCCCTTGTAAAGCCATCCGCTGCCAGAAAGATACAGCAACTTCAGGATTATAACCAGCCATAGCAGCAAATATCAATCCCATATAGTCAGCTTCACTCTCATTATCTCTACTATATTTTAGATTACGGAAAGAAAAATACTCTCCAGCTATTCCTGATGCGAAATCTCCTGCGCCACTTCCTACTGCCGAATTAAGTATAGACCCTAAAGCCATAGTTCCATATTGCTGGCGTGCTTTCTTTGACATTTGTTCGGCACTATGCTTAGCTACTGCATGAGCAATCTCATGACCGAGAACCACTGCAAGTGAAGCCTCATTCTGAGTAACAGGAAGAAGCCCTTCATATACTACTATTTTACCACCCGGCATACAGAAAGCATTAACTTCCTTGTCAGCAACAAGATTAAACTCCCATGAATAGTTTTGTATTTCAGAAGCCATATTGTTATTTTTCAGGTATGTATCAACAGCAGCTGCTAAACGCTTTCCAACACGCTGAACCATAGCTGTACTAGCCATATCTGTTGATTTTTTTGCGCTTTGCATATACTTCGAATACTCTTTGTTGCTATAACTGAGTATTTCTGAATCAGAAAAGAGTAGATTGTGTTTGCGCCCAGTTAGAGGAACAGTTTGTGTTGTACCACAAGCAGTGAATACCATAACCATAGCAAGAAACAATATAAACTTATATCTTTTCATTTTCATTAATTTATAATATATTATATTTGCAAATATATAGTATTTTGAATAAATCACAAAACAAAATTCATTTTATTTGTTATTTTATCAGTAATCAAAGTTTCCATGGCAATCTGCAATATCTCATTAATCATAAATATATAATTAATCAAAATTCGACAAACAAAAAAAGCAGTTCCGGAATCACTTCCAAAACTGCTATATTTTGTGATTTGAAATTTCAATGTAGAGCGACACTTTCGCTCTCGGTTATCCTACAATCTTGAATCTTTACCTTAAATCTAATACCATTCCGAATCACAATCTTTAAACCTAATAACTAAAAACCTAAACAATCTATTAACCTTTTGTTGATGCAAAGGTATGAAGGATTTGAATACAATCCAAGAATTAATAGGATTTTAATCAAATTTTCACTGTTTTCTTGACCTAAATCAAATTTTTGTGTGCGCGCACATACATAAAACATCTTTAGTCCAATCCTCACCGTTGATTGCGAGTATCGTATTAATACCAATACTTTTAGCTGCATTCACGTTATTTGGACCATCATCAACAAAAAGTATTTCCTCTGGCTTCACATTTTCCTTGTCAAGGATATACTCAAAAAAGTGTTTTGAAGGCTTTAAAGCACCTATCTTATAACTTACATAAAGTTCATCCAGATAATGTTTTATTGAGTTACCTCTACCATCAAACTCATTGCTACAAGTCCAAGACATCATAAACTCATTGGTATTACTCGCCAAAGCCAATCTGAAACCTTGTTGGCGAAGAGTTTCTAGAATTCTTATATTTCTATCTGGTAAGTCAGCTGCATATCCAAGCCATGCATGCCTGCAATCATTCCAAGTAATATCTCGTCCTGTATCTTTTTTCAGAGCCTCAAGAAACTCTTTATCAGTGATTTTGCCTTCTTCTAAATCTCCGAATATCCCAGTCTGTGTATAAGCATTAAGTCTGGAATCTGCATCCTTCAATCCCAGCGCAGCAAAACGCTTAACAGATTCGCTACGATCACTGGTATAGATAACTCCGCCTAAATCAAACAATATAAGTTTTATCATATCATTTTGAGTTTTGTGCAACCTTAAATAATGTGCCAGTTGGACAAACAAAACGACAATATGGACGTGGAACGAAAATAGATAGCAGCATGAACATTGCTGCAATAATCAATACCGTTACCGATGCGCTTGTGATAATAAACGCTGAGAATATTTCATAATCCATCCATTCAAAGCCTACACCGACAAGCATCATCATCATAAGAACAGCCCATAATATTTCTTTAAACTTACCCAACATTTTCACTGTTTCAGGTTTCATCTTCAACTTATTGTGTTTGTTTAGTCTTCCTGCAAGTTCCTGCAATGAGCCACATGGACAAATATATGTGCAATAATGACTTTTCTTTCCGAAAAGAGGATAAACAAATGCGGTGATAAGCATTATAATTGGTATAATAGAAATCCAGATATTTATTCCTGATGACATATATCCTACCAACAGAGAATAAGAAATAAAGGTACCACACCACAATCCCAATACAGCCACATTAAGAACAAGTTGCACTGTGCGATAAGTTTTTTTACGATAAAACAATGGTATTATTGCTCCCATAAGCACAACAACAAGTCCTGCTATATTCTTTCCACTAAAATCCATATTATCAAATGGTGACGGTTTCACAGCATTCTTTGCAGCATATTGCAACCCACGCTGCACATTACCAAGAATTCCTCGTGACGAATATGTAGCACCACTCACACCATCAACTTTCATTTTTTGAGCATCATCAATTTTTTTTCCGTTCCAAGCAGTAAGCAACTTTGATGCTTGAGCAAAGAATTCTGGAGTTTCTGAATTCTTCAAAGCCTTGATCTTCACAACTTTTCCATCCTTCAAATATATATCCAATGGCACGTTACCACCATATCCATTGACATCTTTAGCTAGTGAAGTAGTATTGATTATAACAGTTCCATCTGGCAACGAACTCATAACATTCACCTTTTCGCTCTTCTTTACGATCTCTTTATTCGCCATGCTCATCTTGTGTCCCCATACCTTTCCGTCACGCACAACGGCAACAACAGCAAGGGCAATAATACATGTAGCAAGAGCAAGTAATTGCTTATAATTTTTATTCTTCATCTCTTCAATTTGTTATATTCAAATGCAAAAATACTAATAAAATAACAGTATCATCTTCACCACTTTACCATTTTAATAAATATTGGCATAAATACTTAGTTCGCTCTCATTGGTTTTTCTATTTCATAGCTACGTAACTACACCCTTCACTGAATCTCCCTTAAACAAAGGAAATCACAAAGTTTAAAGTAGAATAAGATAACTACGTCTAGCTACATAAACTTGTTATGTCTTAACGATGAAATTAAATGGATGATATATCCTGAAAATATTCTAACTCTTTGTCTATTCTAGGGGGGTACCCATAAGAAATCTATTGCTGATAAGAACAGAAAAATGACAACTATATTAGATTGAATGACAACCAATCTGGTAAGATTAGAAAACTTGTTTGATAACAAATGTAAGCCTAATACGGCTAAAGACCCACTATACCAGAAAAAGTTTTTTCAATGTCACTAATGTCATAATGTCACTAGCCCTTTGTTTATAAGGGTTTGGCCAGTGACATTAAGTGACATTATCGGCCTAAAAGTGACATTAAACTCTCGAGCACACCCATTTTTGGCGTTTTTTTCGCAATTATGCTATATTATAATAGGGCTTCTTGCTGATGTAATCTTAACGAAGATCATACTAACTATCAAATATCATAGATAATTCGAGTAAACCACTTCATAATCATACAGACACAATTGAATGGATTTGATGTATACAAATTTATATTGAAACAGAATGTACAAACTATTACCTGAGTTTTCATAGCTTTTGGGTAATCACATTACATCGGCAGGTGTGTAATTTAATTACATCAGCATGTATGCAATCCAATTACACAACGTATGTAACCCTGTTACACAACGTGAACAACTCGATTACACACGTTGTGTAATCGAATTACATAACGTGAAAAATGATATTACTTAGCACTGCTAAGCAATTAATTATCATTATAGCTATAAGAATAAGATTGTAGACTATTACTACTATATTCTAGCAAAGTAAAAACAACTGTTTTTTTTCTAATAGAAACCTATTTATAAATTACTGGCAGAAGAAAGTAATGAGCAAAGGGATACTTATTTCAAGAATAATTCCATGAAATACAGCAACAGGAACCAATGTTTTATCATTAGCAGCCCTTAATATTGATGGCAGACAAACATCCATTGAGTTTATTCCAGCAATAGAAATAGCAGCGAAGCAACTACCCTTTTTCGTGAAATACTTGCAACCAAACAATGCAAGAAGTTCTCTTACCACATTAGCCAATAATGCAATTGTAGCCAATTGAGTTGCCTGAGCAGGTCCAACTGTAATAGTTTTCATTTCAGCAATAAGCACAGACGACAATGAATAATAACCAAATCCACTGCCGATTGCCATTATATCACCAAGTTTATGATTACTGAAAAATAAGAATGCCAATGAGGTGAAAAGTAATGTTCCCATTATTGTGCATGCAGGCAACAAAAACATCTGCCAATGAATAGAACGTATCATTTTTCCAAGATGGTCCATACTCCCTACCCCAATTCCAACTTGTATAACAAGTAATGAAAGAATAATCATTGGCAACGAAGTGGCATGTAACCACATAGGTGCTAAATCAAAAGCACCAATTGTAATTCCTAACAACAACGACATCAATAATAATAAATTCTCTTTCATTTTTGTTTTCCCTTCTTTGTTAGTACACGATTGAACAAATATGATGCGCCGAAACTACCGACGATACCAAATACTGCTATGACAACAGCTTGCCAACCAAAGTAAGCTATATTATTCAATAATGAATGGTTTGAGCCTATAGTTATGCCAAAGACAAACAACAATGCAAAGATAGTGAGCCTTGTTGTCTTCTCTACATGTCGAACTCCACGCAAATTACGCATCAAGTAACCAATGCCTATACCAAGAAATAATAAGAATAATATTCTAAACATTTATAAACTTCGTTTTTAGAAATGCAAAGGTATAAAAATTCATTTAATTTACAAAGTATATTTATACAAATTTTAATCAAAGGCATTATATTACATATTATATTGACTTATATCAATAGTTATAAATTGCTATTAACAGTAAAAATATTATCTTTGCAAAAGAAAAAATTCATTTTTTCAAGCAAGGAAAATACAATGCATACATTTATAGTGTGTAATAAACCAAATACTTTTGAGTTATGAAACATAATAAATTTATTG
>JAGPJJ010000088.1 GCA_018054505.1 Prevotella sp. | reverse complement strand
ATTGATACCGGCATGTCGTAATTCTCCGATAACGAAATCCCTTGTATCGTAAATATCACCTATAACCTTTTTGGCTTCATTCAGACTTTCAATCAACCGGGTCGGATCCATTGCTTTCGTATTATGGGCAAAGTAGGTATGTGACTTCTTTTCAATTTCTACAGCTCGTTGAATACGTTTATCATGTTCTTCAACCGTTTCTGAAGCCCACTCCATATCAAAAAGAGTCGGCTGTTTAATAAATTCCTTTTTCGTGTCGAGTACAATAATCTCTTCCATAATACTCTCCATAAGCGTAGAATCATTATCGGCAATTGGGATGTAAATACCTAATGATTTTCGAATCTGATTTTGCTTACGATAAAGTACTTTCATGATGATTTTGTCGACAGGATTCGTGTCTTCATCAAAGAGCGTAAAAATCGCAACTTCCTTTTCAGTCTGTCCAAAGCGATCTATACGACCGTTACGCTGTTCCATACGATTAGGGTTCCATGGTAAATCATAATGAATAACACAATTAAAACCCGTTTGAAGATTTACTCCTTCTGAAAGACAATCAGTACATACTAATACATGGCGAGGTGCTTTAGCTAATTCTTCAATCTTCATTTTACGGTCTTCATCCGTAAGTCGACTGGTTATCACTTCAACCGATACATCTTTGTATTTTTTATTGCCAGATAAATGTTTGGCTATATAGTCTTTACAATATTCTGCTGTCTGTATATATTGACAAAAGACTATTGGAGCATATCCAGAATTTAAAGCAAATTCAACATTCTTTGCCAATTCTGTAACTTTGCTATCTTGTCCCTTTTCTTTGATTTCTCGAAGGATTGAAATGAATGAACGGAACTTGTTCTTCTCACTATTTGATGATTCCTCGTATGATTCAGGAATTACATCATCATTGAAAAGCCCATCTTTTAATGCATCATTAAATTTATAAATCTTGTCGTTATCTTCTGCTACATTTTCAGAATCATTAGAGCGTTTGTTTATTTTGTTCTGTAGCATGCTAATACCTGCATCTGGACTTGACATCACACCTCTGATAAGGGCCAATAGATCCCAGTAAATATAGCGTTGTTTTATTTTACCTAAAGAACGTGCAGCTTTGACACCTTCACGTACATAGTCTATAATGTTCATAAGGAGAGCATGGTACTGAGCACTTAATTCATATTTGGCATCAAATTGAACGCGAGTAGGAAATATCATATCATTTCCTACATAAGGTTTAACATCTGCACGACGGCGTTGGATAAAATAATGTGACAGTTCTTCACGTTGGCGAGCATCTTCCAATGTGAAATGTTCAAACTCAGGTTTTAAGAGCCCGATAAGTGATTGAAATTCCTCATTATTTCCACTATGAGGAGTTGCAGTAAGAAGTACGATATGCCTTTCTGATTTAGACAAATCAGAAAGTAAAGCATGGCGTAGCTGCTGACTCTTGTTGGCACCTTTGGGCTTCGCGCAAGTATGTGCTTCGTCCACTATGATAAATTCCGGACAATGTTGTAGAAACATTGGCTTTCGGTCTGAAGACTTAATATAGTCTATAGAAATGATTTGGAAGGGTATATCGCGGAACACATTTTGATTGGCACGCATATTCTTTTCCAAACGGCTTATTGTGCTGGAGCGGATAATTTCGGCTTCCAGCCCAAATTTATCGCGAATTTCATTCTGCCATTGCTCGCATAGGTGTGGCAAACATATAATAGCAAAACGTTGAATCTCTTTGCGATCCAAAAGTTCTTTAGCAATTAATAAAGATTCCAAAGTCTTACCTATACCTACATCATCTGAAATCAGCAAACGTATAACCTGGTGTTTCAGGGCCAATATGAGGGGAACCATTTGGTAGGGGCGAGGTTCAAAAGAAAGTCGTCCTAAACAATGGAATGGTCCTGCTATGTCACGAAATGATAATCGGCACGCATTATAAAGAATACGTGCTGCCTCAGGATAACTATTCGCTCCCACATCATCAGATGAGGGCTTGCGAAAATCATATGAGCAGACCATTGAATTTAGTTGGTCTTTATATAATGGCTTATACAGACCGATAACTTCGGCATCTGTACCACCTAAAGGTTTTATAATTAATATATCTTTATCTGATGACTGTTGAACCACCCATGGACGTGAGCGAAATTCAACAAGTGTTCCTGTTTTATATTCCATCTCAATTAACTTATTGGAGTAAATATGTCTGAATGTGCAGATACGAACTCTGCCAATGGCGTTTTGTAGTACCAAACGATGACTACATAGCCGGCATCTTCAAGCACTTCTCTTTTCTTTCTATCATCTTCCTGCACTTCTGGTAAATCATGGGGTGTACCATCACAAAATACCACGATTCTATCACCATATATGAAGTCTGGTTGCACATAATATTTTTCTGGAAACATTGGCTGGGCTTTATCTGGTAGACGAAGCTTATGCTCATATAAATATTTTAAGAATTCGTATTCTGTGCTGCTATTATGGTCACGGGTTGCTTCGAGTTCCTCATACTGTTTATCGTAGCTTTGAAGTTGGCCAGCATTGCGCACTTCTATATCAGCATTCATCATGATAGATAATGTATTATATATTTTTCTAATATCAATAAGTTGATGATATGGCTGATTGTAGTAATTAAGCAAATTAGTATAATCTGCAGGAATTAATTTGGCACGCTCTTCCTCTGAGAGTGGTGTAGTTCTTCCATAACAGATTTCATAAGCTCGTTTTACTACTGCGTGATAAGATGCAGGCTCTAATACTAAGCGTTCCAGTGCACCTAATGAACCTTCTGCATTTTCGTAAATGAGAAGATTGGGGACTTTTTCATCTCCCATTACATCGGCTCCTATTTCACTACCTTCTATTTGAAAGACATCTTCTATTGCTTGCTTAAATGCATACAAGAATGTACGAACAGCTCCTTTATCTGATAAAGCAAGCGTATCAAGAGGCTGAATATAAATAGCATTTGCAGTTGTCTCTGTAAATAACTTGACGTACTTGATACTGTTTGGCTCTTCCGGATGCTGTTGTTGTTTTTGCATATGAATTGCCATACGTTCTGCACTAATCCAATCACCTGTTTTTGTATCAAAGGCAAAGCCATTTGCATTGTCGTCATTTTTTGATTCCAGAATATAAGTCAAGCGGCATGAGGGGATGTAACGAATATTGGCTAAATGAGTTCCATTATTAGTCTTTAGTTCGCACATGCTTATTGCACGAGTATCATCTGAAGAGAAATAGGTTTTTAATTGATAGAATTTTCGACTTCGTTCTTCTTCCTGACACGTAATTTTTTCGCTTTCTTGTGCTACCATGTCTTGTAATTGTATACAATAGCCTGGTATCATTTTAGAGACACCATCAAGACTCTCTCCTGTGATTATATCTGTATGATGTGAAGCATTCTCTTGATTTTTGTAAATTACTCCCGTTTTGGGATTGTAGAAAAATTTGTTAGGCGTTACTTCTCCCGTTAACATCATGCGAGATACACGGAATTTGCCACCATCATTGTAGATGATATTTTGAGGACCAAATTCTGTTAATGCCAATGATTTTGCCCGGCTAAGATATTCTACCTTATCGCTATTTTTATATTGCAGTAAAGCTCTCTGAGGTAATTTTGTAAAATTATATCCTGGCAAGAATCCTTCGCTGGCAAAATATCTGTAAGGGTAGAATTCGTTCTCTTCCGCATTTTTCCCTTGATTTTGTCCGAGAAGCATATCGCGAAGCTCTATTCCTCGTCTTTCCTTTAATAGTGCCTCTTTCTTTTCCTTGGAATTTTCACCATATATATTATTTCTGGTAACAGTTTGTGCTTCTTCAATCTGCTGTTGAGCTAATTTATATAAGCTACGCCAGCGGTTGAGAGCTTTGTCAAAATCATATAAATAACTATCCAAAATCCGGTCCATCCAACTGTCAGAGAACCAATATGGCATTTCTTTGTCGATTCTACTAGACAAATAATAGTCTGATATAGCTTGCTTAAAAATGGCTTTAATCTCTTGTTTTCGTTCTTTTGAAAGTTGGAGATGATGAACAACTTCGGGTTTTAACGTGATGTTATTTGCATTACTATAATCAACCAAATCTGCAATCCCGTTAGATAATTGAGGAATGGGGCATATGGATAATATAGTAGAATGCAAATGGGTCGAGAATAATTCTTCGTTAACCAATTCCATACGTGGTGCTTTTACCTCACCACTCACCATCTTTTCAGGATGACGAAGATAATAATTTTCGTGTGAGTTACGTGTACGGCAGTAAGTATAGATTAAAGCTGCTTGACCGCTACGTCCTGCACGACCAGCACGTTGAGTATAATTTGCTGGAGTAGGTGGAACATTGCGCATACCCACTATAGATAGGTCTTTAATGTCAATACCAAGTTCCATGGTAGGTGAACAGTATAGTACAGGAAACTCTCCATTACGGAATTGCTGTTCTCGTTTTTCACGTTCATCTTTAGGAACCTGACCTGTATGATCTTTCGCTTCCAAATTTATATTGGAAAGCGGAATATTTTTATAGAAGTTCTGAAAATAGTTATTAGGGGTATAAACAATTTCATCCCCAATAGTCCTAATTCTTGTAAGATCTGTTCTCACATTTTTTTCATCACCTTTTTCCCATAAAATGCTTGAATAAAATAATTGGTAAGCTCCGTCATTTTCTTGAATGTAATTACCCAATGCAGCAAATAAAGATTGCATATAGGAAACATAATCTTCTGAATTACGGATTGTTGCAGTACCTCCATTTATATTCAAGAAATCGCGAACAAAAAATGCCAATTTAGAGCGATAGCCAGCGACCTCTTTTCCAAAAGCCTTGCGCTTATTCTGTGGTTTTACAAAGCATAATGCATGTGAGGCAGTAATTCTGTCGTTATCGTCTAATGTCCATGGACTTTTTAGATTTTCTCTAACTTGTTTCTCTATGTCTTTTGCAGCCTCTTCTGTTCTATCATCAGAATATATGCACAATTTGTGACGCATATAATCCAATATTTGGATGATGAAGCGTTCCTTATTTTCATCAGATAATCCGTCTAATTCAGGTATATCATAGAGACGGTCGCAACCATTTTCACCTGTAATTTCGTCATGGAGATATTCATAATTAATCTTCAATAGTGCACATTCTTCAAGATTGGGCATGTTTACTTGCCAGTTTCCAGCCAGATCATCGTAGATGATAGTTCCTAAATATCTTTCCATTACATTTTCTACTTTCTTTGCACGCCCTCCAGTCCAATTGGGGAATCGGAAATAATCGTTATGAGAAAGATGAAGGTGCTTAAATACGAGTCTAGCAATTCTATCACTACCAATAGGCTCATCTGCTTCTTTTACAGCATTCCAAATGGCAGAGCGTATTTTACCTATACGTATAAAATCATTAAAATGGCCAGATTGTAGGGCAGCATCCTGACGAGCATCCACAAAAGTCATGACTTTACAGTCTGCAGGTTCTACATTTGCATTTCTCATTTTTATGACATTCTCATATGAAAGTACGGTTGTTGCTGTACTTCTACCTTCACTACCAATTTTTGATAACTTAGACCATTCTTTACTTGATCCTGAATAGATAGCTTTTGCCGTTGGATCATACTTCAGTGGACTTGGCACATATATTCCTTCAATACACTCATTATTAACATCTTGAGCTTCTGAAAGGTTCCCATATATTGTAAAATAAACTCTTTTTGGGAAACGATCTAAATAAGTTTTCTTAAATTTTCGATTCCCATTTTTATCTATAGTGTACCAGTCCTCTGGAATATCATCTGAATTTGGATCTAATAAGAAATCTTCAACAGATTCATTCTTATGGGGAACGATAATATAACCGTTGTTGATAGTAAATTCTTGCTCTTCTTCATCTAATTCATTACGCTCATCGTAATTTCTGGGTAGAAGAGTGTCGTTTATAATTTTTACAGAATACAATTCATGTCCGCTTAAACGACTGAACATGATAGGATAGTATTGTACTTTATGCTCATTATCAGACAATTCTTCACAATATAATTTTTCATCAACTGTAATGTAACGGTTTTCAGGATTTCCTAATGTTGCATATACATTTCCGGTCTGAGGAATAAATTGATGGATTTTATAAGGTAATAGATTAGCCCCTTGATTAATATTAATATCATTACACCAGTTTAATATATCAATAATGTGCTGAATACAAATATTTATTGAGACTTTTCTATCAATATAATTATGTAATTGTTCAGCTATTTTCCTAATAGAACAAGGAGCTCCTCGGAAGTACTTTTGTTCCTGTTTGTCAAAGCGCAGCGCAATGTTCTGCTCAATCCAATTGGCTGTAGGATGATTACGGAGCATATCAGCATTTAAATCTGACGGAATAGGAGAATTTATAGCTGATAGTATATCCTCTTTAGAATAATTTGTATTGGATAAGCCAACCTTCAAAGTTTCATCTACAACTTGATTAATATCATAGGAGCTGCCAAAAATGCAAGAAGCAACTTCTGCAACCTTTTGACGCTGTTCTTTATAGCTAAGTTTATCATCTGCAACCATTGTGGCAGATGTTCCAAAACATAACACTGGCTTTTTAGCTTGTGCCTTTATTCGCCTAATCAAAAATGAGACATCACTACCTTGCATACCACGATAGGTGTGCAATTCGTCAAATATCAAATAATGAAGATTCTCAAGGAAACAATCTCTGAGCCGTTTTTCATCGCCAGCTCGAGTCATTAAAAGTTCCAGCATCATATAGTTGGTTAATATGATGTTGGGAGGCGTAGTTTGTATGCGTTCTCTAACTTGTGAATCTTCTTGTCCTGTATATTTGGCAAATGTAAACGGGCATTCTTTTCCTGTTGCATTTTCATACTGTTGACGATATCTAGCCAACTCTTCGGATTGAGAGTTGATGAGCGCATTCATAGGATATACAATAATGGCTATTGTTTTATTGATAGAATCTTCTTGATGTTGTAGTATATAATTGAAGATGGTAGCCATAAATGTACGAGATTTGCCAGAACCTGTACCTGAGGTTACAATAAATTCTTTATCTTGACATCCTAATTCTATCGCCTCCTGTTGGTGTTTATAGAAGGGATTCTTAAAAAATAATCCTAAGTCTTTATGAATAGGGAAGCCATTTTTGATCATTTGACTGACATCGATTCCAGACGCAAAATTAGGATTAAACTGAATTAAGGCATCCGGCCACAATTTTTCACTTTTAATGGCCTCACTAACCTCTTTTCTTATCCGTTCGTCTTTTATGGAAACGAAACTACCGATATATTCTTTATAGCTTCGTTTTATTTCTTTGTATATATCTAATATATTCATAATTTGTATATAATCGTTCTATTGTTTTGAGCTTATTAACAGTTCTCGAATATCGACTTCTAATATTTGAGATATTCTTAATAATGTTTCAAGACTTGGTTGGGAAGTGTTTGTGCACCATTTGGACACAGTAGCAGGATCTTTCTCCAATTGCTTAGCTAGCCATTTATTGGTTCGCTTTTTCTCCACAAGCACAACCTTGATGCGGTTTATGTCTTTTTCTTTTTCCATAAGGATTTTCTTTCGTTCTATGCAAAGATAAGAAAGCCTATCTATTTTTCATCATTTCAATAGGACTATTTGTAATATAAATTGCGAATTAGTTCAATATTATAGCTATTTATAGATAACATAATTTCTTTTTGGAATAGAAATCTGTATCTTTGTAGGTAACAATGTTTTGATATGGGCAATTGCTGATAGAAATAGAAAAATATATATTAATTATATGGAACAAATAATAACAACAACAGTTGTAACTTTAATATCAGGAGCTATCGGTGCCATAATTGGTACTTACGGTGGAGCGTTATTTGCTGCAAAAAGACAAGAAAAACATATAAAAGAACTTAGACAAGTCGCTATAAAAGCTTTAAAAATATTCCAAAAGTATGCTCGTAATAGACAAACTTACGATGTTGCAGCTTCTGAATTCAATAATGCATTAAGTATTGCTGAGAAAAGAGTTTTTATTGTTGCAT
>JAGPJJ010000087.1 GCA_018054505.1 Prevotella sp. | reverse complement strand
ATACTTGCCATGCGGGAATACTTCCTTTCTTAAATGTTTAGGTTTGGTAGCTTAAAGCATAACACAGAAAAGGTATTTCCGCTTTTTAATTATTCAGTTGTAACACATGTATTGTAATCCTACAATTTGGATAAACGAGAAAAAAACTTTTTATTGACAGATATAATATCAGATATTATAATTGTCCGTAATTGAATAACTATCTTCAGGGCAGGGTGTAATTCCCTACCGGTGGTATAGCCCACGAGCCGAAAGGCATGATTTGGTGAAATTCCAAAGCCGACAGTATAGTCTGGATGAAAGAAGATGAAAGTAAGTTTATGCTTTTTTTGCGTGCTCTGGAATGATTTTATATTGTTTCAGAGCATTTTCTTTAATCGCATAAATCCTCTTTTGCATGTCTTGGATAGATTTTATTCAAGGCATGTATTTTTTTGGAGGTGTAAAAATGAGCGATACAGAATACATGAAATTAGCAATAAAACTGGCAAAAAAAGGTGCTGGCTATGTCAATCCTAATCCTATGGTTGGGGCAGTAATTGTAAAAGATAATCGAATTATAGGACAGGGATACCATGAAATCTTTGGTGGATTGCATGCAGAGAGAAATGCATTAAAAAATTGTAGGGAGTCACCTGTAGGAGCAACACTTTATGTAACACTTGAACCATGCTGTCACTATGGTAAGACACCACCTTGCACAGAAGCAATTATTAAAAGTGGCATTACAAGAGTAGTCGTCGGAACTTTAGACTGTAATCCTATTGTGTCTGGAAAAGGTGTAAAGGTACTTGAGGAAAACAACATTCAAGTTGTGATAGGAATTTTAGAAATGGAGTGTCAACAGTTAATCAAAGTTTTTAGAAAATATGTTACAAGGCATATTCCTTATGTTTTTATGAAATATGCAATGACAATGGACGGGAAAATAGCAACTTATACAAATCAATCAAAATGGATAAGTGGCGAAAAAGCGAGAAAACAAGTACATCAATTCAGGCATAAGGTTACTGCGATCATGGTAGGAGTGAATACCGTTATTCAAGATGACCCTTTACTGACATGCCGATTAGAAAACGGGGAAAATCCTATTCGTATCGTATGTGATACAGATTTAAGAACACCCATTACATCAAAAATTATCAAAACAGCGAATGACATTAAAACATATATCGCTACTTCTTCTATTGATGAAAGTAAGATTGCTCTTTACAGAAAATGTGGTTGTGAAATTATTTATACGAAGAAAAAAGGTAATCATATTGACTTAATGAATTTAATGCAATGTTTAGGAAATATGCAGATAGACAGTCTACTTTTAGAGGGTGGAAGTGCAATGAATTGGAGTGCTCTTGAGCAACAGATTGTTGATGAGGTGCAAATTTATATAGCACCTAAAATATTTGGTGGGAGTGCAAAAAGCCCTGTAAGTGGTCAAGGTGTTGCTTTTCCTAATGACGCCATTATGCTTAAACCATATGCTTTTTCTCAAGTGGGAAATGATTATTTCATAGAAAGCGAAGTGATTTATCCATGTTTACAGGAATAATAGAAGAAATCGGTAAAGTAGAAAGAATACAGAAAGATACTTGTAACTGTAAACTATCCATTAAAGCTTCAAAAATATTAGAGGATATACATTTAGGCGACAGCATAGCAGTCAATGGTATCTGCCTTACAGTTACTTGTTTCACTCGACAATCTTTTACAGTTGATGTGATGAATGAAACATGGAACAGAACGGCTCTTAGCCTGTTAAGACATGGAAGCCTTGTGAATTTAGAAAGAGCTATGCCTATGAATGGCAGGTTGGGCGGTCACATTGTTACGGGGCATATTGATGGGACAGGCAGAATATCGTCTGTGCGTAGAGACAAAAATGCGGTGTGGTATCAAATCAATACGCAAAGAGAAATCTTAAATCTAATTGTTGAAAAAGGTTCGATTGCTATTGACGGTATTAGTCTTACTGTCGCAAAAGTATCGAAAGCAGATTTTTCGGTATCCGTTATCCCTCATACTTTGGAGCAAACAATTCTCAAGAATAAACAAGTCGGGGATATGGTAAACCTTGAAAATGATATATTAGGGAAATATGTGCAGAAACTCATAGACAACAGCAATGAAACAGAGTTGTCGAAAGAGTTGTTATGCCGATACGGATTTTAGCAGAAAGGATAAAGGAATTATGAAATATCAAAAAATAAAAGAGGCATTGCAGGCGTTACAAGAGGGAAAACTTGTTTTGGTTATGGACGATAAAGAGAGAGAAAATGAGGGGGATTTAATTTGTTCGGCACAATTTGCGACAACAGAAAATGTTAATTTTATGGCGACTTATGCAAAAGGCTTAATCTGTATGCCTATGAGTGAAAGTCTGGCTAACAGGCTCATGCTTTCCCCTATGGTTGAAGATAATACAGATAACCATGAAACTGCCTTTACAGTTTCTATTGATTATAAGGATACTACAACAGGTATTTCTGCCGAAGAAAGAGGATTAACGGCTCGTATGTGTGTGACTGAGAATGTAAATCCCTTTGACTTTCGTAGACCGGGGCACATGTTTCCTCTGATTGCAAAGAACGGAGGTGCTTTGGAAAGAAATGGACATACAGAAGCAACGGTTGACCTATTGAGGTTGGCTGGCTTAAAAGAATGTGGCTTATGTTGCGAAATTATGAATGAAAACGGGAAAATGATGAGAACACCTGATTTAATTCAGTTTTCTCAAACACACCATATACCTACCCTCACAATTAAAGAATTACAGGAATACAGAAAAGTATATGATTTGCTTGTAGAATGTGTTTCGGTTGTAGAAATGCCTACAAAATATGGGAATTTCAAAGCACATTGTTATATCAATAAATTGAATGGAGAACATCATGTTGCATTGGTTATGGGAGATTTGAATAATGGAAACGATGTGCTATGTCGTGTCCACTCAGAGTGCTTAACAGGAGATGCCTTTGGCTCTTTACGCTGTGATTGTGGACAGCAGTTAGATAAAGCAATGAAAATGATTGCAGAAAATGGTTCTGGTGTATTGCTTTATATGCGACAAGAGGGACGAGGTATCGGGCTTGTCAATAAACTAAAAGCCTATCATTTACAGGATAACGGTATGGATACACTTGACGCCAACCTTGCATTAGGATTTCAAGGCGATTTAAGAGAATATTATATCGGTGCACAGATTTTAAGAGATTTGGGAATAAAATCATTGCATTTACTTACAAATAATCCTGATAAAGTTTATCAGTTAGAAGATTATGGAATGAAAATTTCAAGCAGAGTACCGATTGAAATAGAAGCAAATCCTTATGATAGTTTTTATCTAAAGACAAAGAAAGACCGAATGGGACACATTTTGAATATGGAGGAAAAATAAATGAACACTTTTGAAGGAAATTTAGTAGCAGAAAATATAAAAATCGGTATTGTTGTAGCAAGATTTAATGAGTTTATAACTTCTAAGCTATTAGCAGGTGCATTAGATAATTTGAAAAGAGAAAATGTTGGTGAAAAGGACATAGAGGTAGCTTGGGTTCCGGGAGCATTTGAAATACCTTTGATAGCGTCTAAAATGGCAAAAAGTAAAAAATATGATGCGATTATTTGTTTGGGAGCAGTTATTCGAGGTAGTACAAGCCATTATGATTATGTGTGTAGTGAGGTATCAAAAGGAATTGCTCAAATCAGTTTAAATACCGAAACACCAGTTATGTTTGGTGTTCTTACGACAGATACGATTGAACAGGCGATAGAACGAGCTGGTAGCAAAGCAGGAAATAAAGGCTCTGAATGTGCACAGGGAGCTATTGAAATGGTAAATCTAATTCGTGCATTAGAGGTATAATATGATTGGGGATTAAAAGGTAAAGCGAAAAAGCATAATAGGCGGAGTGATCCAGACACGGCGGTGGGAAAATCTCTTAGATTTTTCCACCGTTTTTAGTGGCTGGTTCACTCCGGCAGTTGAGCGAGCTTGCGAGCGAACAGTAAGCCCCCGTTATCTAACAAGGGGGGCACAAAAAACAAGAAACAATATACACTACTAAGCGGAAAACGCTGTATTTACAAGGTAAAATCGCTTTTAATAGGGTGTTAACTAAAAAGCACTCATTTAATACATAAAAATTGAATAAGACATAGGAAAGACAGTTGATTTCAAACGAGAAATTGATTGTCTTTTCTTTTGCGGAAATTTAAGTATAGGCAATTATCAAATATGGTAGTTGCCTTTTTTGATTGGAGGAATTGAAGAATGAATGATAAAAACTTTATAGAAGAATTAAGACAAAAGCGTGAAGAATATGGAGTAACACAAAGAAAACTTGCTGTTGCCTGTGGTATCAGTCGTACATATTTTAACCAGATAGAGAATGGGACTGTTGTTCCCTCTGCTGAACTAAAACAAACGATAGAAAAACAGATTGAGCGTTTCAATCCGCAAGAACCACTATTTCTGTTGATTGATTACTTCCGTGTCCGCTTTCCTACGACAGACGCATTAAAGATTATTCGTGAAGTATTACAACTAAAAGCCGATTATATGCTTTATGAAGATTTTGGAAAATACGGATATGAAAGCAAATATGTTTTAGGCGACATCAACATCATGTGTTCCATGCAAGAGCATTTAGGTGTTTTATTAGAACTAAAAGGCAGAGGGTGTCGGCAAATGGAAAGTTATCTATTGGCACAGGAACGCTCATGGTATGACTTTATGCTGGATTGTTTAACGGCAGGTGGTAAGATGAAACGACTTGACTTGGCAATCAATGATAAAGCAGGAATATTAGATATTCCAAAGTTAAAGGAAAAATACAAGGCTGGCGAATGTATCTCCTACTTTCGTATGCAGAAAGATTACAGCGGTACGGAAAAATGTGGTAGCGATTTACCAAAGAATACAGGAGAAACCTTATATCTCGGTTCAACCAGTAGTGAGTTATATATGTGTGCCTATCAGAAAAATTACGAGCAGTATGTCAAAAATGGCATAGAAGTTGAAGATACAGAAATCAAGAACCGTTTTGAAATACGCATGAAGAATGAACGAGCCTATTATGCGGTTGTAGATTTACTGACCTATCGGGACGCTGAACGCACCGCTTTTTCTATCATCAATCATTATGTCCGCTTTGTTGATAGAGAAGATGATAAACCGAAAAGTCAATGGAAAACAAATGATGATTGGGCATGGTTTATAGGGGAAAATAGAGAGCCGATACGATTAACGACTAAACCAGAACCTTATACTTTACAAAAGGCATTACATTGGTTACAAAGACAGGTTGCACCAACCATAAAAATGGTACAAGCATTAGACAGAGAAAATCATACAACGATACTGAAAGATATGATTGAGCAGGCAGAACTCAAAGATAAGCATAAACACTTATTACAATTAGAAAAATCAACCATAGAAGAACGCATAGATACCGCTGTCCCACAAGAGAATGACGGTATTTTTTAATTTCTTCAAAATATCTGCAACAAAACATCAACTTGTGTACAGATATGGTACGAGAAAAGGAAATCTAACTTTTTTTGAAAATAGGTCATCAAATCAAGGTTTCCATTCCCTATATGGAGTGAAAGAAGAAAAGTTTTGAAAAAATGTCGGAAATTCAAGATGAGTGGACAGTGTTATGTGAAAGAAGACAAAGTATCTTCAATTTGTATTCAAACAGGTATTAGCAGTTGAGTGTTGATGTGAAAAGAAGAAAATATTTTCATTCTCAACTTAACATTTGGTAGTTGTCGTTCCCTATATGGAGCAAACAAAATCTTTCATTTCATAGTTGGCAGTAACGGTATTGCATAGGTAGTTAGGGTGTGAAAAGAAATCTTTTCATCATCAACTTAGCAGAATGACAATTTCTTTCCCTATATGGTACAAGAAAAGAAAAAAGTTTTGAATATTGGTTACGCTTTTACTCTTTTCCAACGCGATATATAGGAAAGATGATTTTCTTCTTTCAATCGCTCTTTGACAACTGAATAAAGCAATTCAATACCTTTGACAGACAGCGAGCCGTTGAAACAGATACGCCATGACCTTTCTCCTGCAAAAGTGAGCGACAACCTATCTGTGTTCTTGTAAAAGATTTGTCCTCTTTTATCGCCATGACCTGTGCTGTCAGATAATGATACTCCCGTACAGCCACAGCTTGAGCGTTAAAAGCGTCGCACGCAATGGGTACGGCTACATAAGAACTATGCAGAGGTGGAAGTCCTGTGGGCTATGACAAAAGCCGTTGAATTGCTTAGAAAGATTTTACAGAAAGGGGGTATGTGTTATTGATAATGCTGTAAAAACAATTCAAAAGAAAAATAACAAGTGTGGCATTGGCAACAGAGGAAAGACAAAGATTGTTGTAAAAGAGCATTTCTCCGAAAAGGGAAAGACAATGGAAGAACTTCTAACTGATGTCATGTTGGAAAAAGCAAAGCAGACAATCGCATAAAATCGGTGCAGTTGTAAGAAATAGATTGAATGACAAAAAGTACCCGTGTTATACTTTACTTGCAAGCAGGTATTGTAAACACGGGTTAGTTATAAAGGAGGATAACTGACAATGAAACAACAGATTTACAATACTGCACTTTATCTTAGGTTAAGCCGAGATGATGAATTACAGGGCGAAAGTTCCAGCATTACCACACAAAGAAGTATGTTGCGTCTATATGCAAAAGAACATCATTTGAATGTGATTGATGAATATATTGATGACGGCTGGTCGGGAACAAATTTTGACAGACCGAGTTTTCAAAGAATGATTGAGGATATAGAGGCAGGAAAAATCAACTGTGTTGTAACAAAAGACTTATCACGACTTGGTAGAAATTATATTATGACAGGACAATATACAGAATTGTATTTTCCCAGCCATAATGTCCGTTACATAGCGATTGACGACGGTGTGGACAGCGAAAAAGGCGAAAGTGAGATTGCACCATTTAAGAACATCATCAATGAATGGGTGGCAAGAGATACGAGCCGTAAAGTGAAATCAGCCTTTAAGACGAAATTTGCAGAGGGTGCGTATTATGGGGCTTATGCTCCGTTAGGATATAAGAAACACCCCGACATCAAAGGGAAACTGTTGGTTGATGAGGAAACAAAATGGATTGTTGAAAAAATCTTCTCTCTAGCCTATCAAGGTTACGGTAGTGCCAAAATCACAAAAATACTGCGAGAAGAAAAAGTCCCGACAGCGTCTTGGTTGAATTTTACAAGGTACGGTACTTTTGCTCATATCTTTGAGGGAAAGCCCGAAAGCAAGCGTTATGAGTGGACGATTGCTCATGTAAAGGCGATATTGAAAAGTGAAGTCTATATCGGAAACAGCGTTCATAATCGACAATCAACCGTTTCTTTCAAAAGCAAGAAGAAAGTACGAAAGCCCGAAAGCGAATGGTTTCGAGTAGAAAACACGCACGAACCGATTATTGACAAGGAAGTGTTCTATCGTGTGCAGGAGCAGATAAAATCAAGGCGTAGACAGACAAAGGAAAAGGCAACGCCGATATTTGCAGGGCTTGTCAAGTGTGCGGATTGTGGCTGGTCTATGAGGTTTGCGACAAATAAGGCAAATAAAACACCGTATAGTTATTATTCTTGTAGTTTCTACGGACAGTTTGGCAAAGGTTATTGTTCTATGCACTATATCCGCTATGATGTGCTGTATCAAGCTGTATTGGAACGATTGCAGTATTGGGCTAAGGCAGTACAGCAGGACGAAGAAAAGGTATTGAACAAAATACAGAAAGTCGGCAATGCAGAGCGAATACGGGAAAAGAAGAAAAAGGCAAGTGCCTTGAAGAAAGCCGAGAACCGACAAAATGAGATTGACCGTTTATTTGCAAAAATGTATGAAGATAGAGCCTGTGAGAAGATAACGGAACGAAACTTCATCATGCTGTCGGGGAAATATCAAAAAGAGCAGATAGAACTTGAACAGCAGATAACCAACCTAAGAGAAGAATTAAGTAAAATGGAACAGGATATGATAGGTGCTGAAAAGTGGATTGAGTTAATCAAGGAGTATTCCGTACCAAAGGAACTGACAGCACCGTTATTAA
>JAGPJJ010000086.1 GCA_018054505.1 Prevotella sp. | reverse complement strand
ATGTGTGTAATTAGATTACACCAGCATGTGTGTAACCCGATTACACGACGTGTGTAACTTGATTACACAACGTGTGTAACGGTGTTACATAGCGTGAGTAATTCTATTACACACGTTGTGTAATAGAATTGTTGAACATGAAAAAGAATACTACTTAGAGCTGGTAACCAAATCATAATCTGAAATACTGCAAGAATAAGATTGCTAGCAATTACCACTATATTTACAGTTGGATTTTGAAATAACAACTAGACACATTGCGAAGTATTGCGTACATAATGACGAGTACAGACTATTATAAGCAAAAAAGTGTCTATATATGTGTTACATATTTTGTAAAAAATCGCCAAAAATAGGTGTATTTTGCAATTTAATGTCACTTTTAGACCGATAATGTCACTTAATGTCACTGGCTAAACCCTTATAAACAAAGGGCTAGTGACATTATGACATTAGTGGCATTGAAAAAACTTTTTCTGGTAGCATTGTCTTTAGCCGAAATAGATTTATCACTCTCCTAAATTGATGAAGAACCATATTTTTTATTTTTATATAGTCTTTTGTTTACATAGGACATCCATGTTCATCGTCATCTTCCATGTAGACACTAAGTTCCCTGCCCATTCTCTTAAGGCCTTCCATTAGTGTTGCTCTGGTGCAAGCTATGTTTATGCGCAAGTAACAGAACCCTTCTTTTCGCCCATACATTGTTCCACTGTTTATCATCACCTTTGCATTGTCAAGCAATTTTTTTGCAGCTTCATCAGCGGTGAGTTCAATTCTTGAAATATCTATCCATACAAGATAAGTTCCTTCAAGACGTATAACTTCAAGTTTTGGCAAATACTCAGAGAAGAATTCCTTTAAAGCCTTATAGTTGCCATATAGGTATTCATTTAGCTCATCAAGCCACTCTTCACCATTATTGTATGCTTCCTGTAATGCTATTACACCAAAAGGATTAACATCACATACTTCATTGATGTTTAATGCTCTGTCTATGCGTTGGCGTGTTGTTTTATCACTGCATATAATGTTGGCAATTTGAAGTCCTGCAATATTGAATGACTTTGATGGAGAATTTAGCGTAATGCTATTGTCTCTACATTCATCGCTAATGCTTGCAAACGCTGTAAAAGTATATTCCGGCATTATGAGTTCACAATGTATTTCGTCAGAAATTATCTTCACTCCGTTTCTTGTGCAAATGTCGTTTATGTGTAGCAATTCTTCTTTACTCCAGACACGTCCTGAAGGATTGTGAGGATTGCACAAAACAAATACTGTAACTTTCGGGTCAGCACATTTGCGTTCAAAGTCTTCGAAATCCATGACAAAACTGTTGCCTTCTCTTTTTAATGCAGTCTCTTCTACCTGGCAACCGCAGTTCATTATGCTGGTAAAGAAACAGTTGTATGCTGGAGTCTGTATAAGTACTTTCTCACCAGGCATGGTCAGAGCTTGCAATGATGCAGTCAATGCTGGTACAACTCCTGATGTATACAAAATCCAAGAACGGTCTATCTGCCAGTTGTGGCGGCGCTTGAACCAATTTGTTATTGCTTCAAAATAGCTGTCAGGAACAAGAGTGTAGCCAAAAACACCATGTTCAACACGTTTTTTTAGCGCCTCAATGATGCATGGTGCTGTCTGAAAGTCCATGTCGGCCACCCACATAGGGATTACATCATCTTCTTTTGGTAAATCCCATTTGTATGAGTTTGTACCGCGTCGCTCAATCTGCTTGTCAAAATTATATTTCATATTTATCTTGTTTCAATAACGCAGTCTTTTCCTTTGGCATATTCATCGTATGTGATTTTACCAATTTCATCGGCTGTGATTTTTCCGCTTATAGGATTTTTGATTTCTGTTATTGCTCCGTTTATATTTGCGTTTATATTCGTGCTGTCTTCAAATGTGCGATCACATTCGGCATCAAAAGTGCAGTCCTCAAGAGTTATTCCGTCAATATAGCATAATGGTTGTTCACCACTTATGTGGCATCTCACTAGTTTAATGTCTTTGCTGTGCCATGCAAGATATTCTCCGTTTAGTTCAGAATCATATACTGTCACATTGTCACATTCCCAGAAACTATCTTTCGTTGTTATTTTAGCGTTGTGTATCTCTACATTCTTGCAATATTGAAATACATATTTTGAATCGCTCACAAGACCGTCTACATATATATTATTTGAGAACATGAAAGGGTAGGTACCCTCGTGTAGTTCCACATTCTTTAGTTTCAGGTTGTTTACTTTCCAAAATGTTTCATCTGCATCGTTGATTTTTACGTTTTCCAGTTCTAGATTATTCATCTCTCTGAAAAATTTAGGACCGTCAATAACAGAGTCCTTCATAATCATATTGTTACTGTACCAAATAGCCGAACGGCTTTCAGGTGCGAAGTAGCAGTTTGTTATAACACTGTTGTCTACATGCCACCAAGGGTATTTACCATAGAATTTGGAATTGTCACATTCCAGATTTTCGCAACATTTAATTCCTGATTCACCATCGATAATGGTTATATCCTCGAGTCTAGTATCTTTTTCGCCGAAGAGAGGGCGCTCTCCGCCAAATTCCTTGTTCTTTATTAGTTTCATACTTATTTTTAATATCTATTTATTTATATAATAAACTCACGCTACAAAGATACAAACATTATACCAAACTTGCTGTATACAAATTACGGATAATTCTCTATGATAAAAGTATGAGGGTGCTCCCTCAATGAGTCTTTATTTTTAGCTACAGCATCATTGTAGTGTTATGATGCCATATTTGATATAGTCGTAACAATAATGTACTATCATTATAACTTCGCGATAATGATTATGAAATATAGCCATCATACTTTTGTATCGATATGTTGAAAGTTGAAAGATGTACAATATGTTATCTATCAGTAATGTTGCTAACCTTATTATATATATAGATAATTAATCCCCCGAATAAAGTCAAAAAGTGAAATCTCTGATTTTATTCGGGTTTATCGCCTTTTTAGACTAGTTTATTTTGCTTGTAACATAAATGAAAAAAATATGTAAAGGCTTTATAATCTTAATGAAACGAAGGCGAAATATTTCGATTGTACCTTTGCATCATGATTTAGAAATGATAACGTCATATTAATTAAAAAACTAAAAAAATGAAAAGAATTTTTATTTCAGTGATGAGCATTATGCTTGCAGCAGCAGGTATGGCACAGGAAACCACAAGTACATTTAAACCAAGTGGAAGTCCAATAGTCACAGTGTTCACTGATTTCAGGGTGCAATCTACAGATGGTAAGACAAACACTGCTTTCGAGATTTCACGAGCTTACTTAGGTTATGCCTACAACTTCTCACCTTATTTCTCTGCAAAAGCAGTGATGGATGTTACAGATAAAAATAACGGTTATCAGGGTTCTGCTTACACCGCTTATATAAAGAATGCTTATGGAGAATATTCAAGAAACGGACTTACTCTTGACTTCGGTTTGATTGGTACCAATACTTTTAATTTACAAGAGGCTTTATGGGGAAAGCGTTATCTTTTAAAATCATTCCAAGATCTTAATGGTTATGCATCAAGCGCAGACTTAGGATTGGGTATTAAATATCAAATAGCTCCAGAGTTGAGTTTTGATGCTCAGGTTGTAAACGGTGAAGGTTACAAATCATTGCAGTCTGATAGCGCAGTTAAAGTTTCAGCAGGATTGACATTCCAACCGATTAAAAAACTATATCTTCGTGTTTATGGAGATTATCAAAAGAAACATGAAGCTCAGACCACATTCAATGCTATGATAGCTTATAAGGGTGATAATTTCACAGTAGGAGGCGAATACAACTTGCAGACTGGTCATAACAAGGTTAAAAATCATAATTTGAATGGATTATCATTCTGGGGCACATATAACCCATCTAAAACATTTGATATATTTGCACGCTATGATAACTTGACATCAAAGAAACTGAATGGCGCAAGCAATGGATGGAATTCTACTGATGGAAACCTCTATTCTGCTGGTCTAGAAATATTACCTGCAAAAGGTATTGCAATATCACCTAACGTGCAGATAAGTGATCCTTCAAAGGCTGGTTCTAAAACATCAACAAGTTATCTTGTAAGTTTCAAGTATAGCTTGTAAAAATAAAAAGAAGATAGTAATATTACTATAGTCTGTTAATAACAAAAGATAAATTATTTTTTAAATATAAAATTATATGAAAAAGAGTATTGTTTTAGTTGCATTGTTAAGTCTAATGACTTTAGGCAACAAGGTTAGTGCGCAGTCAATATCAGGTGCAGGAGCTACATTCCCTGAGCCATTCTATAATGCAGCATTTGCAACTTATGAAAGAGTAGCACATGCAAAGGTTACTTACGGTGGCATTGGTTCAGGTGGTGGTATCCGCAGTCTGAAAGATAAGATTGTTGATTTTGGTGCATCAGATGCATTCCTTACAAGTCAAGAACTTCGAGAGATGCCTGCTCCTATCGTTCATATTCCTACATGTAGTGGCGCGGTAGTAGTTGCTTACAATCTACCAGGTGTAAAGCAGATTAAGCTTACTCCTACTGTTTTAGCTTCTATTTTCTTGGGACAAATTAGAAATTGGAATCATCCTGCTTTGAAAAAATTGAATCCAGGTGTAAGATTCCCAAATATGGAAATTACAGTTGTTCATCGTTCTGATGGTAGTGGTACAACTAATATGTTTACAGATTACCTTACTAAGGTAAATAATGTATGGCGTTCAAAGGTTGGTGCTGGTAAGACTGTAAATTGGCCAGTAGGTGTTGGTGCAAAAGGTAACCCTGGTGTTGCAGGCGCTATTCATCAGACCAAAGGTGCTATCGGATATGTAGGTTCTGAATATGCTTTCGCACAGCGCGAACCATCAGCACTTATCCAAAATAAAGCAGGAAAGTTCATCAAAGCTACAGTAGCTTCTACAAGTGCAGCAGCAAAAGGTAAGATTCCAGCAGACACACGTGTTATGCTAAACAACTCTTCTGCTCCAACTGCTTATCCAATAGCAGGTTTCACATGGCTATTAATCTATAAAGATCAGGCCTACAACAATCGCAGCTTAGCTCAGGCTCAGGCAACTCTGAAGCTGATAGACTGGATGGTAAGTCGTAACGCACAAGGATTGGCTGTTAAAACCAATTACGCGCCACTTCCAGCAGGTGTAGCAGCAAGAGCAAAAGCTATATTACGCACAGTGACTTACAAAGGAAAAAGAATTCTGAAGTAAATGAATAGTGACAAAATTCTGAAACGCGTATTGTTCTTCTCCTCACTGGTTATCGTTTTGATAGCCGCGGCGATGGTGTTTTCATTGTTCGAGGGATCGTTACCGTCAATTTCCAAGTTTGGATGGCGGTTTCTGATCTCTGATAAATGGGATCCAACGCAGGGGAGTGAGAACTATGGCGCGTTATTATTTATAGTCGGTACGATACTAACATCAGTTCTGGCTCTAGTTATCGCAATCCCCTTGGCATTCTGCACATCTCTGTTTGTTGCAGAATATTTTCGCGGTACAAAGCTTGCATCTATTGTTGGCACATTAGTAGACCTGTTGGCTGGTATTCCGTCTATTATATATGGTTTGTGGGGTTTTTATATCCTATGTCCATTGGTGGTTGAGGCTGGTTTAAGTCCGCAGGGATTCGGAATATTCACATCAGCTTTGATACTCGCCATAATGATTGTGCCTTATGCCACATCTTTGAGCAATACCACAATAGCTATGGTGCCAAACGATCTTAAAGAAGCTGCATATGCTTTGGGTGCTACTCGACTGGAAGTGATACGTACGGTTATATTGCCAAACGCTCGTTCTGGAATGACAGCAAGTTACATACTAGCTTTTGGTAGAGCAATTGGTGAGACTTTGGCTGTGACAATGCTTATTGGTAATGAAAATGCAATACCACATGGGCTTTTCTCAACTGGTAATACAATGGCTAGTGTTATAGCAAACCAGTTTGGTGAGGCAAGCGGATTACAGTTAAGTTCGTTGATAGAGCTTGCTCTATTACTCTTTGTGATAACTACTATTATCAATGCGATAGGAAAATACATAATTAAAAAGATTGGATAATGGATAATATTATTAATATGGGGAAAACTGCAGGACTGTTATCTTCAATTGGTTATAGAAAAGCTAAAGACAATATCTTCAAGATATCTGTGATGGTATTTTCTTTCCTTACCATCTCTATGGTTTTCCTGATTATCGGTACATTGCTGGTAAAAGGCTACAAACAAATCAATTTAGCCTTCTTTACGCAGGTGGCTCCGGATACATTCTCCGCAATGATGGCTACAGCCAGTGGAGAGGTAATTCCTGGAGGAATAGCAAACGGTATACTTGGTTCTATCTATTTGGTTTTGATTGCATCTGCAATAGCAATACCTATGGGAATAGTAATTGGTGTATATCTTTCTGAAAACAGCAAGAAAAAATATGCCTGTGTGATACGTGATATTACTGATATACTGCAGGGAGTACCATCTATTGTTATTGGTATTATAGCTTATATATGGGTTGTGGTTCCTTTGACAAAAGGATACTCTGTATTAGCCGGCGGTGTAGCCTTGGCTATTATGATGCTGCCTCTTATAGTACGCTCTACCGAGGAATCGCTCAAAATGGTTCCTGATACCCTCAAAGAAGCGGCCATTGCTCTTGGAACACCTTACTATAAGGTGATATGGCGAGTGCTTATTCCTACATCTTTCTCAGGATTGATCAGCGGTATATTGCTTGCTGTGTCGCGTGTTTTAGGTGAGACAGCTCCATTAATGCTTACAACATTGGGTAATCCAGATATAAACTGGAATATAGCCAAGCCTGGTTCAGCTGTGCCATTGCTCATTTGGCAGTTTTATAACGACCCAAATATGGTAAATCTGATATGGAGTTCCACGATCTTCCTTATGGGATTTGTGTTGATACTCAATCTGATATCAAAGTGGATTGGTGCAAAAAGAAAATAAAAAAGAAAAATAATGAATACAAACGAATATACAACAACACCGGTAATGTCAATAGAAGATATTTCTATTAGCTATGGTGACGACAAGTATGCTGTGAAAAATGTTTCTGCAAAGATAGAAGAACATTCTATCACAGCTATTATGGGACCATCTGGATGTGGTAAGACAACTCTGTTGAGAGCTATCAACCGCATGCATGAGCTTTATCCGAATATAAGTACAGAGGGCAAAATATTACTTGGTGGAGATAATATCTATGAAATGCCAACAATGAATTTGCGACGTAAAATTGGTATGGTATTCCAGCGTCCTAATCCATTCCCAACTCTAAGTATATACGATAATGTAATTGCAGGCTACCGTCTTAATGGAATCCGTATGAAAAAGCAAGAGCGTGATGAAATCGTAGAAAAATCATTGCGTGATGTTGCTTTGTGGGATGAGGTGAAAGATACATTGCATAGTAAAGGTAACTTCTTGTCGGGCGGTCAGCAACAGAGACTATGTCTCGCTCGCACCATCGCCTTTCGTCCAAAAGTGATATTACTAGATGAGCCTACTTCAGCCTTAGACCCTATATCAACTTCAAAGATCGAAGATTTGCTCGTTGAGTTGAAAAAAGATTATACCATTATAATGGTGACTCATAATATGTCTCAGGCTGCCCGCATTTCAGACAAGTCTATGTTTATGTATCTTGGTGAATTGGTGGAATACGACAATACGAAGAAAATGTTTACTACACCAACAGATCCACGTACAGAGGCATATCTTACAGGTAAGTTTGGATAAAGTTTTATTGATTATAAATTGCTTCGTGCATAAAAAAATGAAATTATGGCAATAACAAAAGACAATGCATTACATTCTTTATTGAGCCATTTCAACGAAATGGTGGAATTGGTAATGCGCCAGTTGGAAATCGTGAATAAGTTGCTAGTTGACGGTACCACTAATATTCCGACAGAAATTCAACAGGAAATAGAACAGAATGAAAATCGTATAGATGGTTATGAGATAAGTCTTGGCAATGAAATCATAGATATTATTGCATTGCAGAATCCTGTAGCATCTGATATTCGTAAAATAATGTCTGCTTACCA
>JAGPJJ010000085.1 GCA_018054505.1 Prevotella sp. | reverse complement strand
GTATCCGTATATGGGCAATTCTGTCTATAATGGCATTACTAAGGCATCATTGGCCTCAATCTGATGCCTCACGCACGCGTAACAATTAAATTGGTTCGAGCAAACGGATTCGCTGCGAATTTGAGGTGACTAATAAAATGAAGAATTTAATGCGTTACAGCAATGAAACTTGGATGGCGAATTTATTAATTTTGACAAATAAAGAAGTAATATCAGAAAAAATATCTATATTTGTATTATTGAAAAATAAAAAACATGAAACATAAAGCTACATTAATCGTTATTATGGCTATTACATTGCTTGCTTCTTGCAGCAGAAACAAGACAGATGAAACTGCTAAACAGGTAGATACAATACCAGAAATAGTGATGCAGATACAAAAATGCTCACGACTTTATACCGCTGAATATAAATTCCACAAGATTATCACTCATCAGGATAAAAAGACAATCAAAGCTTCGTTGTTCAAAACAGACATGAGTTTTGATATTCCGATGAGTCAAAGAAAAATTGCTATCCCTATGGATGCAACTGTAAAAGCATATATTGACTTCTCAAACTTCTCTGAAAAGAACGTAACAAAATATGGCAACAAGATTGAGGTTACACTACCCGACCCACGCATCATTATGACTAGCTCGAAAATAGACCACGATGGAATTAAAAAAGATGTTAGTTTGATACGTTCTAACTTCAGTGATGAGGAACTATCTAATTATGAAAAACAGGGACGAGACCAAATCATTAAATCTATATCTCAGACAGATATTCTGGAAAGAGCAAAGATGAACGCTGCCAACAATATCATACCAATGATAAAGTTAATGGGATATAACGAAAAAAATATTATCATAAGCTTCAGAAAGGGCTTTAACAACAACATTAATAACCTAATAGACAAAACTACAATAGAACATGAGAAATAAGAATAAATCAAGACTAAGCATTAAGTCTTTTATCAGCAATGTAGCAGTAAATCCATTACTGCAAGTTGTGATAATAGCTATTGCTGCTATTATTATCCTAACCGGACTATATTGGCTAAACAAAGACAACAGTATAAGTATTGAAGAGAACAAGAAGATTGACATTACGCCTACCATGATTAAATCTATTACAGACATTGGTGAGTGGGAATTTCTACAAGTTAATGATGAAGAACTGACTGATACGACAAGACATGGTTTCTTTGGCGACGATGAACTCGTGAAAATATATTATGGCACACTTCGACTGGGAATTGATTTGCATGAAACAAAGAAAAACTGGATTAGAGTAGACCACGACACAATTAAGGCAACATTGCCACCAATAAAATTGCTCGATAAAGATTTTATTGACGAAGCGAGAACAAAACCATTCTCTGAGAAAGGTACTTGGACAGACAAAGACCGTAAAGCATTATACAACAAAGCATACAAAGCGATGAAAAACCGTTGCATGACGGCTGATAATATATCTAAAGCCAAGAAAAACGCAACAGTACAATTCGACAATATTCTGCATTCAATGGGATTTGAATACGTAAAAGTATTATTTGAAAAATAACAATACATAAAAGACCCGCTAGCATATTAGCTAACGGGTCCTCTCTCACTCAATCAACAAAATCATTTAAACCCATTCTCACCACGGGGAGAAATTTTAAAAAAATTAATCTATCAAAACACAATACTCAAAACTTTCAAAACATTTTAAGCCTAATCATGTACTCCTAAATCAAATCTATCTTGTTTTATTTATAAATTAGAGAATGTATAATCATCATTATATGATTAAGTTTACCCCTAATTACAATGCAAAGATAAATCTAAATTCTCCCCATTGTGCCATTATCTGTGAATATTTCAACAAATCATTGAGCAAACGATTGCACAACATTTATGAAAACTCTTATTCTACGCTTCTGCCTGTAGCTATAAAGTAAGCTGTCTTGCAATCAAGATAGTTACATACAGTTTCGGTATACTTGTCTAATGACTGTTCGTTACTTGTCTGGGCATCAAGCAAATCGCTCATAGTAGCAGTTCCAGCCTTGTAATAATCTTCGTTTAGGCGAAGATTTTCTGTTGACTGTTCGATGCTTTTACGTGCCACTAAGATCTGTTTGTATGAATTATCAAAATCGTTGTATGCACTTTGCATCTGTATAATGAGTAGTTGACGATTATCATCTCTGTCCTGACGTGCAATCTGTTCAGCTATCTTCTGATGCTTCACCAAATGATTATCACTCCACAAGCCACTGATAGGAACACTAAGAGTTGCCAATCCTATCACGTTAGCTTGACCACTTCCCATCATGTTTTGATACACACCAACAGCACCAACAGACAAAGTAGGCATCAGAGCACCTTTTTTCAGTTTAGTCTGAAGTTTATTAGCCTCAACATTTTTATCAAGAAGTTGTGCCTCTACTTTATTGTTGAGTGCAGAAACATGGTCAACAAGATAGGCTGAAGGTTCAAGAATTTCATCAGTCAACGTTGTATCAATCATTATTTCATCGCCATTCTTACCTATATATTGAGCAAGGGCCATTTTGCACAGTTTGATTCCGTTTTCAACCTTCAATCTGTTTCCATACAATTCATTCTGCTTCAGTTCAACTGTCAGCATATCCTTTTTTGTAGAGATACCAGCTTTATAAGCATTTTCAGCATCCTTATGAATACGTTGCAATTGGTTATCAGCCATATTAATAGTTCTAAGCTTTCCAAAAAGCGTTAGCAATTGATTATAATATGTCTCTGTAGACGAAACAACTTCATCTTCAGACTGTCTGATCTGCAGTTTCTTCACCTCAGTCTGCAACTTAGCCAATTTGTTTCCATTCGTAATCTGTCCACCAGCATATATCGGTTCCATAGCCATTACTTGCCCCAACGCTCCATGCTTCAACAAATTAAAAGAGTATGAAGATGGTAATGAAGCCAACGCAGCAGGATTTAATCCTAGCTGCGAGACAACACTACCCAACTTACTTTGATCAGCTGCAGATAGACTAAAGTCCTTTTTCATCAAATAGTCATTTGATTGAAAACAGAGAGCACTAGCCGTTACAGTAGGTAAATATTTAGAGAATGCATTTTTTTCTGTTTCCTGTGCTTGACTCACTCCCAGTCGAGCATCTCTTATCCTTATATTGTTTTGCTTTGCCAATTCACGACACTCTTTCAATGTATATATCTTTTGTGCGCTTATTGGCAAAAACATACCAACTGATAATATTATTATTGATAGTCTTTTCATCATAATCATTATATATATAGTTGTCTATTCAGTTTCTTCACTTACCATCTTCTGTATCATCCTTGCACGATCTTTTTCATTCTTCAAATGACGTTTCTTGTCTTCTATACGGAATATCATCCAATATCCAATAGGTATCATTGTGAGAATAAAGAACATTGCGACGATAGTACCAAAACAAACAACGACTCCCATTGGTCCCCACATCGGCGAGTTTTGTATAACCATAGGCACAACACCCATTGAGGCAGCTGCACTAGTAAGGAAGATAGGGCGCATACGTCTTTCTGCAGCCTGAATTGCAGCATGCTTAGCGCTGATTCTATTCTTCTTGCGCAGTTCTTCAGCATAGTCTATCATAATGATTCCATTCCTCACTATGATTCCCATAAGCGATATCATACCCAGCACACCAGTCAAACTCACATCCTGATGCATGACATAGATACCAATAGCAGCTCCCAGCATTGAGAATAGAAGCGAGAACATAATCAGTACAGACATTCGTATGTCTTTGAAATGGAAAATCAATATCACGAATATGATGATAATAGATATAGATAAACCTCCATAAATCTGTGGTCCGTTTTCACCATCGCTCTCACGTTGACCTCCAGCTTTCATTGAAACGCCCTTACCAGGAACTGATTTCAAAGAAGCTAATGTTTTATCTGTAGCCTTATTCAGATTTACTCCTCTACGTACATCAGCAAAAACAGATATTGTTCTCACTCCATTACGCCTTACAATCATGCCTTCATGCCAATCAGGCTTAACATTAGCTATCTGATTAAGATGAACATTCACTCCAGGAACCAAACCGCTAACCATTGTATTGCTCAAATCATCAGGAGTATGATTTCCTGATTTTGTATCTTTAAGCATCACGTTTACTGGATAATCACCCTCCCAGACCGTTGTAAGTGGAATACCATCACCAAATCTTGTAGCAAGATTCATAGACAACATCGCCTTGTTTATTCCTAACCTATTAGCCTCATCACTGTTCATTATAACGTTTAGTCCACTGGTAGTTCCATCAAAATTACTTCTTACCAACAACAAATCGCTATCACGGCGCATAATCTCCGTAGCTTTATCTACTGTCTTATGCAACTGAGAAAGGTCACTGCCACTAAATCTAATCTCAACAGGTGATGTAGCTTCAGTATAGTCTAATTGCTTTATACGCACCTGAGCATCACTGAAATAGTTTGAATACATCGGAGTGAATTTATCAAGCAAAGCCTGCGTATCTTCATCATCCTTCGTATTAACAATAAACTGTGCAAAGTTAGTACCACCAATCTGTGGAGCATAGCTAGTCTGGAAACGAGGAGAACCGCTACCATAGAATGTTGTGACATTAAGCACGCGTTTATCTTTTTTCATTAAATGCTCCAAACTATCAGCAACTTGCGCAGTACGTTCAATTGCAGTGCCAGAAGGCATATAAATTTCTACAGCAAATTGGTTACGTTCAGCCCTTGGCATCAGTTTCTGCGGAGCTCTTGCAAAAAGATATCCACCTATGAATATCGTGAATACTCCAAAGCCTAATGTGATAAAAGGATGTCTGAAACAAGCATTAATCAATATATTATAATAATGCTGTATAACTTCCAAGAACGTCTTATGTTTCTTTTTACCCTTATCTTCTTTTAGTCCTTTCTTTATAAATGTATATTGCATCCATGGCACCATGAATACCGCTATCAATAAAGATACACCCAACACAATAGATACACCAAATGGGAACCATTTCACGAAGTCTAGCAACATACCCCTCATCGTTATCAACAATGGGAAGAAAGTGATTGAAATAGCTAATGTAGCACTGAATATTGAAGAGAAGAATTCTTTGGCCGACAAGGAGGCTGCATGCCATCGACTCATTCCCTCATCAATCTTCTCTATATAGCAGTCAATAATGACAATACTATTATCCACTATCATACCAAGAGTCACAATCAATGCCGCCAGCGTTACCGTATTCAATTCTATTCCAAAAGCATAGAAGATTCCTAGCGCAATAAATATCGTTATCGGAATTGTACCAGCCGCCACACTAGCCACACGCATTGGCAGCAGAAGCATGATGACAACGATTACTGAAATAATCGCGATACACAATTCTTTAAGGAAATCTACGACAGATGAATTTACGACTTGACTCTGATCCGTTATCGTATAAATGTGAACATCAGAAGGCAAACTAGCCTGATATCTGTTCATGATTTCTTTTACCTTATCACCAAACTGAACAATATTTTTACCTTCGTTCATCTCTAATGATAAGACAATACATTTCTTGCCATTATTCTTCACATAAGAATCAGCATCAGGATATTCACGCTTTATTGTTGCAATATCACGCAAACGTATCACATTGCCAGCAGGATCTGAAAAAACAATCTGCTGCGCCACATCATTTTCTGTGCTAAGACTTGATACCACGTGTATTGGTCTCACCGTGTTCTGATCGTCAACCGATCCACTAATGATAGTCATACCTTGCGATTTCAGACTAGCCAGCAAAGTTGCAGTGTTCAGACCGTATGTAGAAAGGCGGTCACGATCAATATAAATACCTATCTGCTCTTTCTGTTCACCATAGAGTCTCATATTGGCAACCTCAGGAATCGTACGTAGACTATCCTGCAGATTCGTCATATAATCATGCAATTGCCTATAAGTTTTATCTTTACTCTCCAATGTAACCAACATTGCAGACGTATCACCGAAGTCATCATTTGCAATTAAAGCTAACACTCCTGTAGGCAATTCCCCCTTAAACTGTTGAAGCTTTATTTTAAATTTACTCCAAAACTCATCCTTATTCTTTATATCATCATTCAATTCTACAAAGACATAACACACACCGTCTTTGCTCTCTGAATATGTCTTTGCCTTCTTAATCTCCTTAAATCCCCAAAGAAACTTCTCTAAAGGTTTGGTCACTTGTTCTTCTACTTCAGCAGAGGTGGCACCAGGATAGACAGCGGCAACCACACCTGTACGAACAGTGAAAGTAGGAAATTCATTTTTAGGCATATTAATAAGTGAATATATGCCAAAGACAATGAATACAGACACAATTAGCAGCATGATGCTGCTTTTGCGCATAACTCCCTCTACGGGATCAAATTTAGATCGTTTCATCATTGAATCTTTATTTTAGAACCCTCACTTATATTATCCTGTCCGCTCACAATTATTCTGTCACCAACATTCAATCCCATCGTGATTACAGTACCCTGACTACTAACATCACCAGCTGTTACATTGCGGCGCATGCTCTTATTTCCATCAGCTACCCAAACGTATGTGCCTTGACCATCAACAAGAACTGAATTCTGTGGCACTACGATACAATTGCTTTCACCTGACTGATTGATTGCAACATTACATACCATTCCAGGCAACAGAGCTCTATCACTATTCGTCATTTCTAACTTAACATCATAAGTATGACTTAATGGATTAGCCTGAACTCCTTTTTCCTTTACGTTGGCAGTAAACATACGGTTGTTTAAAGCAGCAACATTAAAATGAACAAGCTGCCCTACGTGAATACTTGCAATCTCTTTTTCAGGGATAGAAACTTTCACCTTAATCTTGTCTAATTTCACAAGCTTAAAGCAACTTTGTCCCGGAAGAACATTATTACCCATATCAACACTACGCTGAGAAATATAGCCACCAAACGGTGCACGCAAGACACAATCTCCAAGATTCTTTTTTGCTATACGCGCTGCAGCTTGTGCCTGAGCAAGTTGAGTTTGTATCTCAATAAACTTGATTTCTGGCAAACTACCTTTCTTATATAGTAGGTTCATACGACGATATGCATCTTGCGTCTGTGCCAATGTAGACTTCGCAATATCATATGTATTATTTAGCGTCTGCTTATCAAGGACTGCCAGCACATCACCTTTCTTAACAAACTTGCCTTCGTCTGCAAAAACCTGAGAAACTGTGCCCATTGTAGCAAAACTTAACTGCGAACCATACGATTCCTCTACCGTACCGACATAGGTCTTGGTAGTAGCTTCATCTGTACCGCTTACCGTTAAAACACTTACATTAATAGCTTTCAAGCCATTTGTTTTCTTCTCGTTGGAACAACTTGATAAAACAATCGTTACCATCAAAAATACAATCAATCCTTTTACTTTCATTTCTCTAAATATAAATTTGTTATAAAACGCTACAAAATTAGTATTAATAGCGTATAGCAGCAAGGTTGATAACATTAGTAGATTGTTCTATTTGCCAACTCAGCAATAAAAGTAGCACAAAAACGCTAAAACAATGCCAATAAATTAGTATATTTGTCGAGTAAATGTTTCACTAAATAAGAAATAATTATGTTTGATAGTAATAACCAAAATGCTCTTCAGCTTCCATTTGAATATCACCATCTTCCTGATTTCGCAGAAGATCTTATTAAGTCAGGTGAAATTGTCTCAGCAGAAGAATCCATTGGATTAGTAGTTTGTCTATGCACGAAAGGTAGTATAGATATTGAGTCTGGGCTAAACTATTACAGCATTAAAGAGAAAGAAATGTTTTTTTATTCTCCTGCAGGGTTCTTAACAGTTCACAATGTCAGCGAAGACTTTGAAGGATTGATCATTAAACCAAAGTTGGATTTTATACTACCATTGATTTCTAATCTTCTGAATGTAAGAAGTCAGATGTATATCAGGAATAATCCAAAACTTATAATGACTGATCAGCAATATGAATATATAATAGGTTTAATGTCCTCAATTGAAGAACGCATAAATTCAGAGATGTCTTGCGAAATGGATGAACGTAGGCGTAGTGTGCTAACCGAACTTATCAAGTCACAAGCCAGCACTTTGTTTTATGAGATATTAAATCAATATCTTATTAATCAACCTATTGAA
>JAGPJJ010000084.1 GCA_018054505.1 Prevotella sp. | reverse complement strand
CGTGTACCCAATTCATTGCCATTCACATAGACCGTTGAATTCATATACACGCCATCAAAATCAAGATAATATCTTTTGCTTTTTGAATAATCGTTTATATCAAAATGCTTGCGATACCAACCTATACCGCCAGGTAACGCTCCACCACTCGCGCCTGATGGGTTAGTTGCCAGGAAGTCTCCTTCTATAGACCAGTCATGGGGCAAAGTAAGTTTTCGCCATGAACAATCATTGTAATCATTCAATGACATCTTTGCCGAATCACCCAACGTAAACAACCAGTTATCAACAAATCGTTTACTGTCAACAGCCGAAGCCGTGACAGCAAACAATAACGCTAATAATAATAAAGCAGACCTATTTCTCATTTATCTCAATTTTAAAGACAACGATTTGCCTGTGTAGTTAACAATAATACCGGATATGTTATCAAAATCAAGGGCGTTAGCTACTGTTTGTCCCTTGCGATGATATACAATATTGAAACGGCGGCTTCTCAACATGCCATCATAACTTCCCTTACGGTCGCCAATCACTAAAGTATTGGTCTTGTCATTATATACGAACTTGATTGTAGCATATTTTCCGTTTTCATAGTTATAGTTTGTACCCTCATCTTCATAGAGAGTAAACTCTCCGTCGTGACCTTGGTATACATAAAGATTAACAAGTTCGGCTGGCTTTTGATTGCTCCATTCCATATCCGGTCCAAATGGTATGATTGCACCTTCTGGAACGAATACCGGTATTTTGTCGTAAGGAGCATCCGCATCAATCGTCTGCCCACCTACATAGTATTTATTTGTGTATAGGTCATACCATCCTCTTTGTTTAGGAAGATACACCTTACGGCTGCGAGCCTTATACTCACCAACAGGGCAAGCCATTAAAGAAGGCCCAAACATCCACTGATTTTTAATATCATAAACTTGATTGTCACCATTAAAATCCATCACGAGCGGACGCATCATTGTATAGTCTTTAAAGTGTACAGCACCTGCCATGCTATACATATAAGGCATCATGCGATAACGCAATTTGTCATAAGCAACAATTGCTTTATAAGCAGGATGATTCTCTGGAGCAATATTCCAAACTTCACGCAAAGGCCATTGTCCATGAGTGCGATATAAAGGTATGAAGCATCCAAATTCATTCCATCTAGTCTGCAACTCTCTCCATTCCTTTAAGTTTTCATTTTCTTCACCAGTCCTGTCATACAACTGTTGAGCAGCCACATAGCGATTTTCAACACAGAAGCCACCTTGATCCATTCCCCAGAAAGGTAGACCACTGATGCTATAGTTCATTCCGGCTGTCATCTGTGCACGCATATCTTCCCAGCGAGTACCAATATCCCCACTCCATGTTGCTGTGCTATAACGCTGTTCACCTGCAAAACCACTACGCGTTAAAAGGAATACACGCTGATTTGGATTCACGCTGCGCTGACCATTATATATCGCATCAGCATTTACAAGAGAATAAGCATTAAAATACTCTGTGGTAGAACCTAGAGCTGTAGCACCACTTAGAGCCTTGCGATACCACATAGGGGTACAGTCACGCACATTTGGTTCACTTGCATCCATCCACCATGCATCTATACCGAATTTATATTTGCTATAAAGGTTTTCGTCCATTTGGCGCCAGAACATTTTACGAGCACCTTCTGCATAAGCATCATAGAATGAGCCCATATATCCCAACCAGTCATAGATAGAATCCTTTACTGCCTGATGATACATCCAACCTTTAGCATCCAATTCTTTATAGTTCTTTACGTTGCAATAGAATTTTGGCCATACAGAAATCATGAAACGTCCATTAAGTGCATGAACGCTGTCAAGCATCGCTTGTGGATTAGGATAGCGAGAACTCTCGAATGTATGATCTCCCCATGAATCTGTCTTCCAATAATTCCAGTCCTGAACTATATTATCTATAGGTATATGGCGCTTACGGAATTCACTCAACGTAGATTCTATATCCTCACTGCTCTTATATCGCTCACGACTTTGCCAGAAGCCAAGTGCCCACTTTGGATAAACTTGTGCCTTACCAGTAAGAGTGCGATAGCCAGAAATCACATCATCGAGATTGTTTCCTGCAATGAAGTAATAATCCATATCAGGAGTCATCTCGCTCCATATACTTAGTTTTCCCTGTTCTTCCTCACTGCGTGGAGATGCTGCACGAAGTCCGCAATAACTCACGTCTCCATCAGGATACCAATCAACAAGCAGTTTAGCTTTTTCACCTTTATGCAAAGGCACAGTAAATTTGTATGAGTTAGGATTCCATGCTGTACGCCAACGTTCTGGAACCACTTCTTTGCCATCAATATATACTTTCATATATCCGGCATAATATAAGATGAAGCGATACAGATTGTCTACAGGAGATTCAATAAATCCCTCGTAAGTAACATGCGAACCATTCAACTTAAATCCTTTAGGCAGACAGCCCACGCCCAAATCTTTTCCTGCTTTAGCTTTTGCCAAATCAGGAAGCGCAAACTCATAGTAGATGCTGTCTTCGCCACGAACAATTCTATAACCGTCTTTCTGAACGTATGTACCAGTCAAAGAACCTTTGTTTCCATCTTTGTCATAAAGCGTAAAAAGGTTGTTCAACTGTTTGTAACCATCAGGATTACCAAAGCGGCAATAACTGTAACTGTCCCAAAGCAATCCATAATTATGATTACTTACAACAAACGGAACACTTACCTTTGTATTATATTGGTATAGATCTTCATTCTTTCCTTTCATGTTCAGTTCTTCAGACTGATGCTGTCCCAATCCATAAAAAGCTTCATCGGCTGGACTGTCAAAAAGAGCATGCCATGAAACACCATGCTTCTGAGATTCTGTGAGATGGCTATCAACACCAATTTCACGTTCTGGAACAATATATGGTGTGAATGTTTTGCCTCCTACACTACTTTCTCCAAGTATTGTTTTGCCCTTTGCATCTTTAAAAGTAATGCGACCTGTATTCTCTTCCACGAAAGCCTTCACGCGCGAAGTAGCAACAATCACATTATCACCATTTTCAATAACTTTGAATTGTGGTTTTGCATTTTGAGGCACAATAATCAAACTCTGTTTGGGTTTTAAAACAGATTCGTTTGTAGACTGCACACGTATAATTTTGTCACCAATCACTTCTAGGCGAACAATCTTTGGCCCATGCGCAGTTTGATTCTTTACATGAATAGTGATAAAATTATTATGTTGCACATATCCAGACGCATATCCAGACATGGCACATAGATACAAGGTTGCAGATAATAATGTTTTTGCAATTTTAATTTTCATATCAGGTTTAATTATTCTGCAGCAAAGATACAGAAACTATTATATAAATCTATAATAGAATGTTAATAGAACCCGATACTATCTGGTCACAAACACGTCAAAATGTTTCAAAAATGTATATAAAATGTTACCTATCCTTATCAAACTTATGCTTATACTGAGAAGGAGTCACTCCATACATCTCAGTGAAGTACTTTGAAAAGTAACGTGGATTATTAAATCCCACTTGATATGCTATCTCGCTCACGCCCTGTTGACTCAACCTTAATAGTTGTTCAGCATGCTGCAATCTGATATTACGAATAAACTCTGAAGGAGTTGTTCCGGTCACAGATACCAATCGTTTGTACAACTGTACGCGCGACATATTTAGGTCAGCACTCAACGTCTCAACACTTATATCAGTATTGTCAAGGTTATCCTCCACATACTTTGTAGCAGCGTTGACCATCTGCTGATCAACAGACGTAATTTCTACTTGCCTTATTTTGGGTTCGATAAGTTCCTGTTTAGGTCCCTTATGCCATTTGATAAGATTTTGTATTTTAAGGTTCAGCAAATCCATATTAAATGGTTTGGTGATATAATCATCAGCACCGTTTTCCAATCCTTCAATCTTGTGTTCCTGAGCCATTCTTGCTGTAAGAATTACAAATGGAATATCACTCGTATTTCTATCTGACTTCAGTTCTCGGCAAAGTTGGTTACCATCCATTTCTGGCATCATCACATCCGACAAAACAATATCCGGTTTCTTTTCAGCAACAAGTTTCAGTGCTTCAACACCATTATGAGCTACTCTAACATTATAATCAGCAGACAACACTTCTGTCATAAACGACAAGAAATCATCTGAATCATCAACCACAAGTACATCACATTTGCCAAGACTTGCATATATTGGTATGGCAGGAATATCTTTGTTATTCACATTCTTCTCATCGCGATTTAATACCAGTCTCACTTCTTCGCGACTCTCGTCAGGAAGTGCTTCTGGCTTACATGCTACCTGCTTTACATCGTGATGTATTGGCAAATAAATCACAAAGACAGAACCTCCACCAGGATTGTCAGTAATACTAACTGTTCCATGGTGCATTTCTACAAACGTCTTAACAAGACTCAAACCAATGCCGCTACCACCATAAGGTTGTTGCTTTTCTGAATGTATCTGATAGAAACGATCAAAGACATGTTTTTTCTCATAATCATTAATTCCCTCACCAGTATCGCTGACCTTCAATTCAAGCATATTACAGTCTTTTCCATCAACATCTTCTTTCGCTATCACGCGCATAGAGACATCTATACGTCCGCCTATCGGAGTAAACTTATAAGCATTAGACAATAGATTGTTCATCACCTTTCCAATCTTATCATCATCAAAAGACATAAAAAGATAGCCTACAGAAGAATAAAACGTCAGAGTGATATCCTTTCCTGATAGCTTGTTAAAGGTATTACAGATAGATTTAACGAATTCCACAATGTCTCCTGTAAGCAAATTCAACTTCTGCTTATTTTCATCCATCTTGCGAAAATCCAATATCTGATTTACCATATTCAGAAGCCTTGTTGCATTTCGCTGAATAAGTTCAAGCATATTCTTTTTATCTCCATCAGTCTCATTTTTAATCATATTGTTTAATGGCGAAATAATGAGGGCTATTGGAGTGCGCAACTCATGGCTTATATTGGTAAAGAGGTTCAGCTTCATTTCATCAAGATGCTTGTTTTGATCGGCCTCTCTCTTGAATTGTTCTATAATGAATTTTCCTTTCTGTCTTCTCAGCAACACAATCTTCATATAATACAATATTGCAGCGATGAAGATAATATAAAAGATGATAGCCCCAACAGAAAAATAGAAAGGAGGATTGATATGAATGTCAAGCGTACTGACTATATCACTTTGTGTTCCGTCACGATTCACCACCTTTACTTCTAGTTTATAATCACCTGAAGAAAGATTAGTAAACGACACAGAAGGCTGCCCATCAGCAGTGAGCATCCATTTGTCGCTGAAACCAGTCAATCTATAAAGGAATCTGCTTTTCTCTGGTATAGAAACATTATCCGACGCAAGTAATATCGTAAAGGCATCATCTGAATGATTAAGAGTCAATGACCCTCCATCATGCAATGCTTTCTTCAAAATTACTCTTCCATCGCTTTCCTCTCCCACCTCTATTGGCTTGTCATAAAGCACAAAACCTGCAAACAATGCTCTTGACTGAATAGGATGCCTTTTGCTCATTTGTTGTGGAATGATGCTTATACCATCCTGCCCTCCTACAACAATATTGCCGTTATGACACAGATAAATAGACCTACTATTAAACTGTCTGCTCTGTAAACCGTCAATCTCATTATAATTGGTCACAAAATAATTCCATTCACCATTTTCTTTACTTAATATAATATGAGAAACTCCCTTGTCTGTAGCTACCCAAATTGTATTTGCCAAATCTTCAATCACAGAACAAGCCACAAAACTCTGCGCTCCTGCAAAAAGCGATATTTCTTTCAATATATCATTCTTTGGCTCATACGAAGATAAACCTGAAGCTGAAGCATTCCATATTATACCACGTGTGTCAACAAATATCTGATTGAGTGATGATGTTGAAAATACATGTCCTGAACGTGTCGTGTTATATCTGGTTATCTTTTTCGTCTTCACATCCAAAACAGAAAAACTCTGTGAATTTCCTATTAAGATATTGCCTGCTCCATCAAATGATATAGATGAGACAAAATCAGAAAGTAAACCAGAGTTATGATTATTATATGTAGTAAACTTTCCTGAGAGTGTATTCAATATTTGCAATCCACCACCCAGAGTTGCTATAATCAGATTACCTTCTTCATCTGTCTGCAATGCCCAGACATTATCACATGCAAGCGAATTCGGTTTCCCCGTTGCACGATATGCTGTGAAATGACCATTCTTGTAATGTGTCATTCCGCCATTGAATGTTCCAAACCATAATGAACCATCTTTGGCTATGGCACTGCTTATAACGGCATTTGAACCAAGTCCTGTTTCTGTATCTGTGTATCTACGCGTTGCACCTGTAAATGGATTATATACTACAATTCCCAAATTATTCGTACCACACCAAAGATCACCACTATTGTCTTCAACAATCGTGCATACATCACCTAGATAGATTGTAGAGAACTTTGAATTTTCTGCCGAATAATATGCCACTCCATTCTTATATGAACCTATCCATAACGCACCGTTGTTATCAAGAAAAAGATTTTGTATTGTATTATCAGGAATACTCTCTGATTTTTTTTCGTCAAACGTATATTTCTCCCAAGTCTTGTTGCGTGTATTGAGCATCAACATTCCGTCATGGTCTGTGGCTATCCATATTCGTCCCTTATTATCTGTCACAAGATCCTTAACTAAAATATTACCACAGTTCACACCTTTGAAACCCATCTCGCTGATAATCTGCGAAACAGAACAATTCCATTTTTTATTTTTAGCACTCCATACTACAGTATGACCAAGATATGAAACCCAGATATTACCATATAAATCAATATAGGTACTGTGATTAGTCACAGCTCCATGATTCAATTTAAAGAGATCTCTGTTCACCCATACCACCTTATGGGTTTTGCTAGACAATTTTGCCAATATACCATTACTAAAGGTGAGGATGACACCACCTTTACATTCTGTTATATACGACACAATTCCTTCAGGCAACACCGATGATCCATATCTATTCTGCTTAAACAGAAAAGATTTCTTTTTACCTCCTTCGTTATAATAAACGCCATGTCCATTCACTGCTACCCACATATTCTTATGTGAATCTATGTCCACGCAGTCAGGAGTGCCCTGCATGCCCATCGCCTGCATCAGCTTATTAGGACTAGGATTAAAATTCTCGGTATCACTCATATATACACAATATCCAACAGCAGTGTGAATCCAAAGATTTCCACATCTATCTTCATGAATACGGTCAACAGCATTGTTAGGTAATGAAAGGTCATTACCATATTTATAAAAGAAATTCTTGAATCGGAAACCGTCAAAACGGTCTAATCCGGATTGAGTGCCAAACCAGATATAACCTTTTGAATCCTTAAAAACGCAATTAACTTGGCTATTTGATAAGCCTTCACGAGTTCCAATACGATGAAAACTTACATTGTTTTGTGCTTTAAGATTGAAACAGGAAATGTTAGATATAAGTATTACTAATACTATTAGTAAACGTTTCATGTGTATATGTTGTATACTATTATTTGACAAAGATATATAGTTTTTCGTTTAGTTCCAAATCAAATTGAGTTTTTTTCATATCAGTCTCATATTTTTAGCCACCAACATGTTTTTTAGCTTAATTTTAGTCGAATTTACATGCAACAAATATGAGATTAATACCATATTATCATCACAACAGTTGGTCATGATGAACAGTGATAACAGATGCAAAAAATAATTAAAACAGGCAGTGTTTAATGAGTTTCACCCTTTATAACATAACCTGCAACTTAGTCTATCTAAATACTAATGTTTTTCAGAGCTTTCACGTATTTTTAATATCATTGGCACAACTTCCTTATAAATGCATTGATCGCCATTAATATTGCGCATCAAGAGTTCGCAACTTTTGGTTCCCTGCACATGTGCCTGATCCATTATCGCGCTTAGTTTGGGTGTCACAAAAGCGGCCGTGTCTCCATCTGTAAATCCAATGATGGCTACATCATCTGGAATTGTGAGCCCACATTCATTAATGGCATCAAAAGCAGCATAAGTTATTATATCATTAAAAGCCAACACTGCATCAGGACGATTGTCACTCTGCAATAGTTTTATGGTCGCTTGTCTGGCTATATCAAAATCTATCTTATCACATATCACTAGATCTTTTTCTATTGGCAATCCTTTTTCGCGAAGTGCCTCAAGATATCCATGTTTACGTCTGCGCACCATATCCAGATGATTTGGTCCACCAATAAAAGCGATTCGCTTTGATCCTGTTTCTATTA
>JAGPJJ010000083.1:3701-8412 GCA_018054505.1 Prevotella sp. | reverse complement strand
AAAGCAACAAGTGCCATAACAGCCCATCGTTTCCAATTGATATTCATTTTCATTCTGCAAAGATACAAAAAAAAATCGGATGTCATCACGACAACCGATTTTCAAAAACAAACTACTTAAAAACTAATCTACTAAAACAAATCAAAAAAATATCTTTTTCGGATTTAATCCGATACTTTTTTATCTTAACTATTGCAAAGATAGAGTTTTTTCTAATACATTCAAAAGGTTTACTACTTTTTTTTATAATTATTAGCATATTAACATAAAAAAGAGGCTAATCGTAAGATTAGCCCCCTTTGATTGTTATATTCAGTTTACAAACGTGATTACATCATACCGCCCATACCTGGCTGTGCTACTGGAGCAGCAGACTTAGGTTCTGGCTTATCTGTAATCAAACATTCTGTTGTAAGGAATAAACCTGCTATTGATGCAGCATTTTCAAGTGCGACACGAGCAACCTTAGCTGGATCAATGATACCAGCCTTTCTCATATCCTCATACTTGTCTGTGCGAGCATTGTAACCGAAATCACCTTCGCCCTCAGCTACTTTGTTGACAACAACTGAGCCTTCGCCACCAGCATTAGCTACAATCTGACGAAGAGGAGATGTGATTGCACGCTCAACAATGTTAATACCTGTCTGCTCATCAGCATTGTCACCCTTAAGATCCTTCAATGCAGAAAGAGCACGGATATATGTTGTACCACCACCGGCAACAACACCTTCTTCCATTGCAGCACGTGTTGCACAAAGAGCATCGTCTACACGATCCTTCTTTTCCTTCATCTCAACTTCTGAGTTAGCACCTACGTAAAGTACAGCTACACCACCTGAAAGTTTAGCTAAACGCTCCTGAAGTTTCTCCTTGTCATAAGAACTTGTTGTATTTGCAATTTCGTTCTTAATCTGAGCTACACGATCCTGTATGTTATCCTTAGCACCATGACCGCTTACGATAGTTGTATTGTCCTTTGTTACAGTAACCTTCTCTGCACTTCCCAGCATTTCAAGAGTTGTCTGCTCAAGTTTCAAACCCTTATCTTCGCTAATAACGACACCACCTGTAAGAACAGCGATATCTTCAAGCATAGCCTTGCGACGATCGCCAAATCCAGGAGCCTTAACAGCACAAATCTTCAAACCACCACGAAGACGGTTTACAACTAATGTTGTAAGAGCCTCAGAATCTACGTCTTCAGCAATAACCATCAAAGGACGTCCACTCTCAGCAGCTGGCTGAAGAATAGGCAAGAAATCCTTCAAGTTACTAATCTTCTTATCATAAATAAGGATGTATGGATTATCCATCACACACTCCATCTTGTCTGCGTCTGTTACGAAATAACCAGAAAGATAACCACGGTCAAACTGCATACCCTCAACAACGTCGATATGAGTTTCACGACTCTTGCTTTCCTCAATAGTGATAACACCATCTTTAGAAACCTTACGCATTGCATCAGCAAGAAGTTTACCGATTTCAGGATCATTGTTTGCAGAAACAGTTGCAACCTGCTCAATCTTATCATAGTTGTCACCAACTAGCTCTGCATTGTTCTTGATAAATTCAACAACAGCCTTAACAGCCTTGTCAACACCGCGCTTCAAATCCATTGGATTAGCACCTGCTGTTACATTTTTCAAGCCTTCAGTTACAATAGCCTGAGTAAGTATTGTTGCAGTAGTAGTACCATCACCAGCATCATCACCAGTTTTGCTAGCTACGCTCTTAACGAGTTGTGCACCTGTATTCTCAAAATGATTTTCAAGTTCTACTTCTTTTGCTACAGTAACGCCATCCTTAGTTATCTGTGGAGCACCAAACTTCTTTTCAATAACTACGTTACGTCCTTTAGGACCTAATGTTACTTTAACAGCATCTGCCAACTGGTCAACGCCCTGCTTCAAGAGGTCACGTGCCTCTACATCATACTTAATATCTTTTGCCATGATTATTTAAATTAAAATTACACATTAAATTATTCTGCAAGAACTGCAAGGATATCACTCTGACGCATCATAAGATACTTCTCACCCTGATATTCTAATTCTGTTCCGGCATATTTTCCATAAAGAACGACATCATTCTCTTTAAGAATCATAGGTTCGTCTTTTGTACCAAGACCTACAGCTACGACTTTTCCACGCTGTGGCTTTTCTTTTGCTGTATCCGGAATGATGATTCCACCTACTTTTTCTTCAGCTGGTGCAGGAAGTACCAGCACTCTGTCTGATAATGGTTTAATGTTCATAATTCTTATATTTTTAATTTATAAAGTTAATTATTTATACGTCATACTATATGCTAAAAATGTGCCAATTAACATATATGACAAAATTGGCAGTAAATTATATGCTATATATGACAGATTTTTACTAATTTTGCACCCGATTATAAAATATAACTAGGTATTAAACTCTAATGAGCAATTTTTCACAACCGAGCGATCATACTGCAATAAGCAATGATGCTCACAAATGTCTAAAAGAAACTACAATATTTCTTGCAGAGTATGCATCTACTTTGGAAGCTGTAGGAGTTCAGACATCACGTATCCAGGCTAACACAATACGTATAGCTAAGTCTTTTGGATATTGGTGCAACATCATGATGTTCCCAAAAACCATAAGCATTACCTTGCATGATGAAGGACGAGAGCATTCTTACACTTATGTAAAGAAGACTCCATCAATGGGATTGAACTTCAAAATCAACATGAAATTATCACATTTATCATGGGAAGCTCTCGACAAGAAACTTTCTCTTGCTACACTATGGGAAAAATTCAATAGTGTGATCAGCGAGCCTCGTGAAAGTCCATGGACAGTGTTGATACTAGTTTCATTTGCAAATGCATGTTTCTGTAGACTTTTCGATGGTAACTACACTTCAATGGCTATCGTATGGATTGCTACATTCATTGGATTTTATATCAGACAACAACTTACTAAGCGTAAATGGAATGTTCTGGCAATATTCACCATCAGTTCTTTCGTTAGTACAATGATTGGAGCTACTGACTTTCTATTTATTCATGGAGGTACGGAAGATATTTCTCTCGGAACATCCATGTTATACCTTGTTCCAGGAGTTCCACTCATCAATGGTGTTATGGATATCATAGACCATAACGCTCTAAATGGAATAGCCAGAATCACCAACGCCACTCTCCTCATTATATGTATAGCGTTGGGAATTTCTATTACAGTCATGATCTTAAATATTGACGCAAGTATATTTACTAAGGTAGTTAGACCAAATGTTGTAATGGCAGCTGTTGCTGATGGATTGTATGCAGCTATTGCCGGTTTGGGATTTGCAGTAATATCAAATCCACCACGTAAGGCTCTTGCATATTCAGCATTCTTAGCATGTATTGGTCATGGCATTAGATATTTCCTGATGCACTCACCATCATTAACGTTTGATCAGGTTTCTGCATCTACTATAGCAGGTTTCGCAATCGGACTTCTAACAATTCCTTTTGCTATGCATCTGCACTACCCTGCCGAAGGTTTTGCATTCCCAGCCCTTCTACCAATGGTTCCGGGTTTGTTTGCATATAAATCTGTGATAAACATTATCAATATAGTAAGACAGACAAAAGAATTCACTATTAAGAATGTGGGCGACTTCTTCCATAATTCTACACTTACTACATTGGTAATGTTTGGAATGGTTGCAGGTTGCGTTATTCCTATTTTTGTTTTCCGCAGACAGTCTTTCTCTGTAACTCGAAAGAGAGGGAATTAAATATTATGTCAGCCATTTGGGCTGCACCTTTGGCATTCGGATGTATTCCGTCTGCCTGTACCAGGCCTCCATACTTTGAAAATTCAGTATGGAGGTCTATTATTTTACACTTCTTTTTTCTCGCTACCTTTTTAATAATAGGTATGATACCATTCACTATAACAGAGTCATTGATATTCCATGTTCCTTTAAAAGCAGGAATTGGAGTTGCCAGATATATCTGTGGTTTTGCAGAAAGTGATTTCAATGTGTCAACCATAGCTTCCAAATCTTTTTGATAGGTAGCACCATACTGCCAATTTTCCGGTTTGCTATCGTTTGTTCCTAACTTTACAATCACAATATTCGGATTGAAAGCCTTAGCATCGCACCATGCAAGTTCTTTTATATAAGGTAAATCTCCTTTAGTCATTAATGTGCGTGCGCTAACTCCATAATTCTTAACATTATACTTATCTCCAAGTTTTTCCTGCAACACAGCCGGATAGCCCTTTTCCTCAGCCATATCTATACCGAATCCGTCAGTTATACTGTTTCCGATACAAGCTACTCTTATAGCATCTTTAGCTGGAGACTTTAGATGATCTAACCATGTAGAGAGATCATTGAGCAATTGCTCATGATAAGCAAATTCTTTTTTAAATCCAAATCCATGCCCACCTGTAGGATATACATGAAGTGAACATATATTCCCATTTTTGCGCATTGCTGAATAATAAGCAATACCATTTGTCAAAGGTGGAACTCCACCATCATCATTTGCAAGGAATATAACAGCCTCTGGAGTTAGATGATTGCGCACCTGTTTATCTGTAGAAAAATCATTTACAAGTTGTTTATCATTCACTCCTGTGCCCAAAAAGTTATCACACGATCCTACATGCGATTTACTTTTATCCATTGATATTACAGGATAAAACAAAATACTAAAATTCGGACGTTCATAGAA
>JAGPJJ010000083.1:1255-3601 GCA_018054505.1 Prevotella sp. | reverse complement strand
TTTCTTCTAGTACCAAGAATGATATTAAAGACAATTCCGTTTTAGTCCTTAAACTAGACGGTCAGATGACAGAACAATCTGAAGATAACATTATGAATAGTATTAACGACATCACAGGACTTAGTTTTGAAAAAACTGTGAAAGCTATTCATGAAGCCAAAAATAACAAGAACATCAAGGGTATATATATCGAAGCAGGACAATTAGGTGCCGATCTTGCACAAGCTGAAGAAATACAAAATGCGTTGCTTGACTTTAGAAAATCAGGAAAATGGATTGTTGCATACGGAGAACAGTTCAGTTTGTTGAGTTATTATATAGCTTCTTCTGCCGACAAGATTTATATGAACAAAGAAGGCATGATAAATTGGATTGGTATTGGCGGAGAGAAGGTTTATTACAAAAATCTATTAGCTAAATTCGGAATCAAATTCGTAACAACGAAAGTCGGCAAATACAAAAGCGCCGTTGAAACACTTACTGCAGACAACATGAGCGATGCCGACCGCGAACAGACTGAAAGATATATTAATGGATGGTGGAATACTATTCTGAATACTGTTTCAAAAAACAGAGACATCAGCAAAGACTCTCTTAATGCATATGCCGACAGAGCTATCATGCTTGAAGATGCACAAAACATCGTGAAGTATAAGATGGTAGATAGTCTTATGTATAACGATGAGGTTAAATCAAAGATAAAGCAAATGTTGTCTATTGACAAAGATGAATCTGTAAATCAGGTTAGCGTTGATGATATGGCTGGGGACAACAGCACTTCTATAGGCAAACATATTGCAGTGTATTATGCTTACGGTGATATTGTAGACAAAGCTTCACCTCAAAGCGTTTTCAGTGAAGGACATCAAATTGTAGGAAAAGATATGTGTAAGGATTTAGAAGACCTTGCAAATGATGATGATGTTGAGGCTGTTGTTATACGTATCAATTCTGGAGGAGGCTCTGCTTATGCTTCTGAACAGATATGGCATCAGATTGCTGAACTCAAGAAAGTTAAACCGGTAGTGGTTTCTATGAGTGGAGCTGCTGCATCTGGCGGTTATTATATCAGTAGCAATGCAAACTGGATTGTCGCCGATCCATCTACGATTACAGGTAGTATAGGAATCTTCGGAATGTTTGAAGATATGAGCGAATTATATACTAAGAAACTTGGTATAAACTATTCTGAAGTAAAGACCAACCGTAACTCTGTATTTGGAGCAAGTGGTCATCCATTTACTCAAGAGCAGATGGGACTATTGCAGAATAATGTAAACCATGGTTATCTGATTTTCAAGAAACGTGTTGCTGAAGGCAGACACATGTCTATTGATCAGGTAGAAAATATTGCTCAAGGTAGAGTTTGGTTGGGAGAAGATGCAATAAAGATTAAACTTGTCGACGAGTTAGGCGGACTTGACAAGGCTATTGCTAAAGCAGCCAAACTGGCAAAGGATAATGATTATAAGACATGTTCTTATCCTGCACAAAAAAGTATTTTTGAACAAATACTAAATACAGAACAAAACGATTACAATAATCTGGATGAACACCTGCAAATGTTGCTGGGTGAGTATTATGAGCCATTTAAGATCATCAGTGATTTTAAAAACATGGACAAAGTTCAGGCACGTATGCAATACATCATCAAGATTAAATAAGAATTATGAGAACCGAAGGAGATTTTATTCATATCAACGATTGGTTGTTGCCACTTAGTTGGCTCTATGGAATAGGAGTCGGCTTTCGCAACAAACTTTTTGAATTAGGAGTGTTAAAACAGCATTCCTACGATTTACCGATTATCTCGGTTGGCAACATCACTGTTGGAGGATCTGGAAAAACTCCTCATGTGGAATATCTTATAAGACTACTGCAGGGCCATGTCAACATTGCTGTGCTTTCACGTGGCTACAAGAGGAAGACACATGGATACATCTTGGCCGACGAAAACAGCACGATGAAGGATATTGGTGATGAGCCATTTCAGATGAAGAAGAAATTTTCTGGCATAAATGTTGCAGTTGACCATAAGAGAACAAGAGGCATTGAGAACATCATCAACGATCGTAAAGATACTGATGTGATATTGCTTGATGACGCTTTTCAACACAGATATGTAAAACCGGGTATAAACATTCTTTTGGTAGACTATCATCGACTCATCATGTATGACAAGTTGCTACCTGCTGGAAGACTGCGCGAACCATTATCTGGAAAGAATCGTGCCGACATAGTTATTATAACCAAATGTCCAAAAGACTTAAAGCCTATGGAATTCAGAGTCCTCACAAAATCAATGGACCTGTATCCCTATCAAAGCCTTTTCTTCTCAACAATTGA
>JAGPJJ010000083.1:0-1155 GCA_018054505.1 Prevotella sp. | reverse complement strand
TGAATTGGGTATCGAGACTCTCTTCGTAAGTAATGCTTCTGGTGGCATGAACCCAGATTTCAAGATTGGTGACCTTATGGTTATCAACGACCATATCAACTTCTTCCCAGAGCACCCACTTCACGGCAAGAACTTCCCTACTGGTCCACGCTTCCCTGATATGCACGAGGCTTACGATCATACTCTTATCGAATTAGCTAACGAAATTGCTAAGGAAAAGAATATCAGACTTATGCATGGTGTTTATATGGGCGTACAAGGTCCTACTTTCGAAACTCCTGCAGAATACAGAATGTATCATCTACTTGGTGCTGATGCTGTAGGTATGAGTACTGTTCCTGAAGTTATCGTTGCCCATCACTGTGGCATAAAGGTATTTGGTATCAGTATTATCACAGACCTTGGAGGTTTCGACGTTCCTGTTGAGGTTAGTCACGAAGAGGTTCAGAAGGCTGCTAATGCTGCACAACCAAAGATGACAGAGATCATGCGTGAAATGATCCGCCGCTCATAACACAACTATTATAATATTATTGAATAAGAATATTAAATGACTGAGATTTCTAAACTTGGAGAGTTCGGACTTATTCACCGACTCACTAAAGATGTAGAACCAAAGAATACAAGTACTAAGTATGGCGTAGGTGATGACTGCGCCGTACTTAATTATCCTAACAAGAAAGTTCTTGTCACTAGTGACATGTTAATGGAAGGCATTCATTTTGACCTTACATATATTGACATGCGCACTCTTGGCTATAAGTCTGCTATGGTAAACATAAGCGACATCTTTGCCATGAACGGCACACCAAATCAAATTTTGGTGAGCATTGCTCTTGGAAAAAGATTCACAGTAGAAGACTTGGATGAATTCTATGCAGGGCTACGTGAAGCATGTGCAAAATGGAACATTGATGTTGTTGGTGGAGACACTACTTCGTCTAAAACAGGTCTTGCCATTAGTATCACGTGTATTGGTGAAGCTGCTGAAGAGGATATTGTATACAGAAACGGAGCAAAGAATACCGACCTGATTTGTGTTTCTGGTGATCTCGGTGCATCATACATGGGTCTGCAAATTCTCGAAAGAGAAAAAGCTGTGTACTATTCACAAATCGAAGAGTATAATAAAAAGGTACTCGAAGCTCAAGCTGC
>JAGPJJ010000082.1 GCA_018054505.1 Prevotella sp. | reverse complement strand
TGATTTACACATTATTAAGTTCATTTTATCACACGCTTATGCGGAATTTCTAATTAAAATATGTATCTTTGCAGACCAAAAAGTTATCAATTATAAAAATGAATAACAAATATACATCAATACAAATGATTGCCGACTACGAAGGCGATATCAATAAATTACTTGATATAAATATCACCGGCGACATTCCTATTCTTGCTACACGTAACCTAGTATTATTTCCAGGTATACTTATGCCAGTTCTAGTGGGTAGGGAACCTAGCGTAAAACTCATAAAAAAACTACAGAAGAATCCTGATACAATATTCGGAATATTCAGCCAGAAAGATGAGAACGTAGAATATCCTGTATACAACGATTTATACAATACAGGAGTCTATGCAAAGATAGTAAAAGTTGTTGAGATGCCTGGTGCTGAAAAAAATGTAACAGCCATCATTCAAGGACTAGGAAGATGTGAACTTGAAGAATTAGTAAAAACAAAGCCATATTATGTTGGCAAAGTTGCACCTTTAGCTGAAGATATTGAATATTCAAAAGATGCTGGTTTTAAGGCATTATACGAAACCGTTCTTGACACTGCAAAAAACTACATCAGACTTAACGAAGATATGCCTGATGAAGCTCAGTTCGCACTTGACAATATACATAACGAAGTATTAACGATAAACTATGTTTGTTCTAACTTACCTTTTGAAGTAGAAGAAAAAATTAGACTAATAAAGGCAAAGAACATTCAAAAGCGTGCTTTGGATCTGTTGAAGCTATTAGACCGTGAGATTCAGCTTATGAAGATAAAGCAGGACATCTTTCAAAAGACACGAACTGATATTGAAGATCAACAGAAAGAATATTTTCTGCAACAACAGATAAAGAATATCAAGCAAGAACTTGGACATGGTGATAATTCTCCAGAAACTCATGAGCTATTAATATTAGCTAAGAACAAGAAATGGAGCCCTGAAGCTTCAAGAGCCTTTTATAAGGAACTTGACAAGTTGGAAATGTGCAACCCACAAAGCCCCGAATATAGCGTTCTTACCAACTACTTGCAAAACTTGGTAAGTCTACCTTGGGGCTTATATACTAAAGATGACTTAAATATAAATCGTGCCCAAAGGGTTTTGGACCATGATCACTATGGTATGGAAAAAGTAAAGGAAAGAATCCTTGAATACATTTCTGTATTAAAGTTACGTGGCAATCTTAAATCACCTATTATATGTCTTTATGGCCCTCCTGGAGTTGGTAAAACTTCTCTTGGAAAGAGCATTGCAGAATCATTGCATCGCAAGTATGTGAGAGTATCTCTAGGTGGTGTTCACGACGAGTCTGAGATTCGTGGTCATCGTCGCACATATATTGGTGCTATGCCTGGACGAATTATAAAGAGTATACAAAAGGCAGGCTCAAGCAATCCTGTATTCATTCTCGATGAGATAGACAAGGTTACTCAAACTACAGTAAATGGTGACCCTTCATCAGCTCTTCTTGAAGTATTAGACCCTGAACAGAATAATGCTTTCCACGATAATTATCTTGATGTGGATTACGACTTGTCAAAGGTTATGTTCATTGCCACAGCAAATGATCTCAATACAATACCACGCCCTCTACTAGATCGTATGGAAATAATTGAGGTTACTGGATATATTACTGAAGAGAAGATTGAAATTGCAAAACGTCATCTTCTTCCTAAAGAACTTGAGAATACAGGTCTTGATTCAGCAATACCAAAGATTAAATTCAATAAAGCTGCTTTTGAAAAAATTATAGAACACTACACACGTGAAAGTGGTGTTAGACAATTAGAGAAGCAAATAAATAAGGCTTTACGTAAAATTGCATACGAAAAGGCTGTCAACGGCTATATAAAGGAAAACAATATTACTCCAAATGAAATTGAAAATCTATTGGGTAAAGTACCTTTCTACCGTGATATTTATCAAGGCAATGACTATGCTGGAGTTGTAACAGGCTTAGCATGGACAAGTGTTGGTGGCGAAATATTGTTTATTGAAACATCACTTAATCAGGGTAAAGGTGGCAAACTCACCCTTACAGGTAATTTGGGTGATGTAATGAAAGAATCAGCGATGATTGCTTTGCAATACGTAAAAGCTCACATTGATAATTTGAATGTTGACTATCGTATTTTTGATAACTGGAATATACATATTCATGTACCAGAAGGTGCAACTCCTAAAGATGGTCCATCTGCTGGTATTACAATCGCAACATCAATCGCATCTGCTATTACACAACGTAAGGTACGTAAGAACACTGCCATGACAGGTGAAATCACTCTTAGAGGTAAGGTTCTTCCTGTAGGTGGTATCAAGGAAAAGATACTTGCAGCAAAACGAGCAGGAATAACAGACATTATGATGTGTAAGGAAAACCAAAAGGATATTGAGGAAATACCAGAGAAATATCGTGTTGGTGTTGAATTCCATTACGTTGAGAATGTTCAGCAGGTATGGGATTTCGCCCTTACGGATGAGAAAGTAGACAATGCAGTAGAATTTACTATCCCAGAAGAAAAAGACAAATGACATTTGAAGTTCAACATACAGATAACGCAAGCGACGCACGCACAGGAGTAATAACCACCGATCACGGACAAATAAAGACACCTATCTTTATGCCCGTAGGTACAGCTGGTACCGTAAAGGGAGTACACTTCAGTGAATTGCGTAATCAGGTGAATGCACAAATTATTCTAGGAAATACATATCATCTGTATTTACGTCCAGGATTAGAAACACTCCGTGCAGCAGGTGGCTTGCATGGCTTCAATGGATGGGAACGTCCTATCCTTACAGACAGTGGTGGATTTCAAGTCTTTTCACTCACAGGAATTCGTAAACTGACCGAGGAAGGTTGCACTTTCCTGTCACATATTGATGGAAGCAAACACATTTTCACTCCAGAGAATGTTATGGACACCGAGAGAGTTATTGGTGCTGACATCATGATGGCACTAGACGAGTGTCCTCCTGGAAAAAGCGACTATGCCTATGCCAAGAAGAGTCTTGCAATGACTCAAAGATGGCTAGACAGATGCTTTAAAAGATTTAACGAGACAGAACCTCTATACGGATATAATCAAAGCCTATTCCCTATTGTTCAGGGATGCACATATAAGGATTTGCGTAGAGATGCTGCTAAATTCATAGCAGATAAGGGTGCAGACGGTAATGCTATTGGTGGTCTGGCTGTAGGAGAACCTACTGATGTTATGTATGAGATGATAGAAGTTGTTAACGAGATTCTTCCAAAAGACAAACCTCGCTATCTCATGGGAGTTGGCACACCTCAAAACATTCTTGAAGGAATAGAGCGTGGTGTTGACATGTTTGATTGCGTCATGCCAACACGTAATGGTCGCAATGCATTATTGTTTACTTATAATGGAACAATGAACATGCGCAACAAAAAATGGGAAAATGACTTTAGCCCTATAGATGAAGACGGATGCGAAGTTGACAAAGTATATACTAAGGCATATCTTCACCATTTGTTTAAGGCAAAAGAACTTCTTGCTATGCAAATAGGAAGTATACACAATCTTGCTTTCTACCTACGACTAGTTACAGATGCAAGAAATCACATTGAGAACGGTGACTTCGTTGCATGGAAAAACTCTATTATAGATCAATTAGGTCAACGTTTATAAATAATTATGACGGAATTCAGAAAACTTAAAAAACATCGTAAACTATATAGTTGTCTGCGTTGGCTCAGCAAGCATCCTGCATGGCTGCACAAACTAGCAAGATGGTTTCACAGTCACACTGAGTGGTTGCGTAAAATCTTAAGATTTGTATGTCATAAGATGCGTTGGATGAAGTATCTGAATCCACTACGCTATATCAAGAGAATAGACCAATATATTATCAAGAAATTTATTGGTACTTACATCTATTCTATAGCTTTGATTATCAGTATATCTATAGTATTTGATGTCAATGAAAACTTGGCGAAATTCAGTCAATATCATGCGCCCTTAAAAGCTATTGTATTCGACTACTATTTGAATTTCATTCCATACTTCGCCAACTTATTCAGTCCACTATTTGTATTTATTGCTGTCATTTTCTTCACGTCAAAACTAGCAGGAAACAGTGAAATCATATCAATGCTTGCAACCGGTATCTCGTTTAAACGACTGATGCGCCCATATATGTTTTCATGTATTTTACTTTCCTCGCTATCATTTTATTTAAGCGGTTACGTTATTCCACACAGTAATGTAATAAGGCAGAACTTTGAGTCAATGTATAAGAACAAAAAGAAGAATACTGCCGCTGATAATGTGATGCTTCAGGTACAGAGAGGTACTATTGCATATATCCAGCACTATGACAACAACGCCAAAAAGGGTTACGGATTCTCTTTAGACAAATTCAACAACAAGAAGCTTGTCAGCCACATGACAGCTATGGAAATCCAATACGATACAGTGAGTGACTCTAAATACCACTGGTCGGCAAGCAATTACAAGATACGCCGATTCAATGGATATAAAGAAGAAATTCAGACTGGAGCCAAAAAGGACACATTGATACAAATGGAACCTAATGACCTTGTTTATTCAAAGGGTCAGCAAGAAACATTCACTAACCCTGAACTTAAAGACTATATTTCAAAACAAATTGATCGTGGTTCCAGCAATGTAGTGCAGTATCAGGTTGAATATCACAAAAGAATAGCTGCTAGTTTTGCGTCATTCATACTTACAATAATTGGCGTTTCATTATCTGCAAAGAAACGTAAAGGTGGTATGGGTATGTATCTAGGAATTGGTATGGCACTCAGCTTTATATATATAATGTTGCAGACGGTATCATCAACATTTGCAATAAATGCCAACCTACCACCAATGATTGCAGCTTGGATACCGAATATAATATTTGCCGGTGTAGCTTATTTCTGCTACAGACAGGCACCAAATTAATAATAAGAAATTTATGTATTTCGACGAGTTAAATTTAAATGAAAACGTCCTTGACGCTCTATATGATATGCATTTTGATAAATGCACACCAGTTCAGGAGAAATGTATTCCTGAAATATTAAAGGGCAAAGACGTATTAGGGGTAGCACAAACAGGAACAGGAAAAACGGCAGCATATCTACTGCCTGTATTAAGCAAACTAGATGACGGCGGTTATCCCGATAAGGCTATAAATTGTCTTATTATGAGTCCAACACGAGAACTGGCACAACAGATAGACCAGGCTATGCAAGGATTTGGATATTATCTTAATGGTGTAAGCAGTGTTGCCGTTTATGGTGGCAATGATGGAAACCGTTATGATCAAGAGATAAAGAGTTTGCAACTTGGAGCTGATGTTGTTATAGCAACTCCAGGAAGATTGATTTCTCACATCAGCCTTGGAAATGTAGACTTGAGTAAAGTTTCATTCTTTATTCTTGACGAAGCTGATAGAATGCTTGATATGGGTTTTTCTGATGACATCATAAAAATAGCAAAAAAGCTACCAAAGACTTGCCAAACAATAATGTTTTCAGCCACAATGCCTAACAAAATTGAAGGTTTGGCTAAGACATTGCTCAAGGATCCAGTAGAACTGAAACTTGCGGTAAGCAAACCTGCTGAGAAAATTAAGCAGTCTGCCTACGTTTGCTATGAGACTCAGAAAATGGGTGTCATTAAGGATATATTCAAGAATGGAGACCTTCAGCGTGTTATTATCTTCTGCGGAAGCAAGATAAAGGTTAAACAGGTTGCAGGAGCTCTTCAACGCAAACACATCAATTGCGGTGAGATGCATTCAGACTTGGATCAGGCTACTCGTGACGATGTAATGTTCAAATTCAAAAGTGGACAGCTAGATGTTCTTGTCGCTACAGATATCGTAGCACGTGGCATTGACATTGACGACATTGCAATGGTCATTAACTATGATGTGCCACACGATGCAGAAGACTATGTTCACAGAATTGGACGTACAGCGAGAGCCGCACGTACAGGTACTGCTATAACATTTGTATCTGAAGATGACATTTATTATTTCCAACAGATAGAAAAATTCCTAGAGAAAGACGTTGAAAAGATGCCTTTACCTGTAGGATTGGGAGAATCTCCAGAATATAAATCTGACGGTAAGCCTAAGAGTGGAGCTTCAGCCAAAAATCGCAGAAGAAACGATAGAGATCAATCTGCACATAAGGACAAAAAACAACAAAATAGAAGACAGAGAAACAATAGTGCAAACTATACTAATGCAGACTCAGAAGGTGCACCAAAAAGCAATTATCCTAAGAAGCGCAACTACCCAGCTGATGGTAAGCGCGAATACAAGCCTCGCAATAACAATAGAGGCGAATACAAAAAGAATGACCAGCAATCTTCTGAAAAGGGATATGAACCACGCAAAAAGTACGATGATACCAAACCATCTCAGTATAATAAGAGACGTGGAAATGTAGAGGGTAACTACAAGAAGAGAAACAACCCACAGAACCCAAATAATAAGTCAAAGCGTAATACAGCAGAAACGCATACGCCAAAGCCTATTAAGAAAGAAAATGGCATAAAGAAATTCTTTAAGAAAATTTTTAGCATCAAATAAGTATAAGTCCGGTATTTACTACCGGACTTATTTTTTTATAGCCAAACCGATAAAACTAAGGCTGCCACAAATGATAATGTGAATTTACACATAAAATTTAAAACAAATACAGTAATATTTATAAACACCATCTACAACAGCCTATCACTTAAAATAAGTTTTAATAGACTTCATTATTTGTCTAAAAGACAAAAAAGATAAGAAAAGCTATCTTTTATCCACATTTACAAGAAAAAACATAACTATTTGTTTGTTTTCTAATCAAAAAAATATATCTTTGCATTTATAAAGAAATAGAGCACTTAATTAAACCAACCTATAAAAGAAGAAAGATTATGAAAGCAACAGAAGTTGTAGAAAAACTGAAAAACAGATTTCCTAACGAGCCTGAATACATTCAAGCAGTAAGTCAGGTCCTTGGAACTATTGAGGATGAATACAACAAGCATCCTGAGTTTGAAAAAGCTAATATCATTGACCGCCTTTGCATTCCAGATCGTCTCATTGAATTCCGTGTATCATGGGTAGACGATAGAGGTAATGTTCAAACGAACATGGGTTACCGCGTACAACACAACAATTGTATTGGTCCTTATAAGGGTGGTCTTCGTTTCCACAAATCAGTGAACCTCTCTATTTTGAAGTTTCTGGCATTCGAACAGACATTTAAGAATTCATTGACAACTCTACCTATGGGTGGAGCTAAAGGTGGTTCCGACTTCTCTCCTCGTGGCAAAAGCAACGCAGAAGTAATGCGCTTCTGCCAAGCATTTATGACAGAACTTTATCGCCATATTGGTCCTAACGAAGATGTCCCAGCAGGAGATATTGGTGTTGGTGGTCGTGAAGTTGGCTATATGTTCGGCCAATACAAGAAACTCACACATCAGTTTGTTGGTATTCTTACGGGTAAAGGTCAAGAATTTGGTGGTTCTCTCATCCGTCCAGAAGCAACAGGATATGGCAATGTTTATTTTCTTCAAAGTATGCTGAAGACTCGCAACATCGACATCAAAGGCAAGACGGTCCTTGTATCTGGCTCTGGAAATGTTGCTCAATACACAATTGAGAAACTTCTTCAACTAGGCGCTAAACCTGTTACATTGTCTGATTCTGACGGTTATATTTATGACCCAGACGGAATTGACGAGGAGAAGTTAGCCTATGTAATGGAACTAAAGAATGTTGAGCGTGGACGTATCAAGGAATACGCTGAGAAATATGGTGTTAAATATGTAGAGGGAGGTAGACCATGGTCTGAAAAGGCTGACATCGCTACACCATGTGCTACACAAAACGAAATTAACGAAGAAGCTGCTAAAGTATTAATTGCTAATGGTGTTATTGCAGTAACTGAAGGCGCAAACATGCCTACTGTTCCAGCAGCAATCAAGGTATTCCAAGATGCAAAGATATTATATTGTCCAGGAAAGGCTTCTAATGCTGGAGGTGTTGCTGTATCAGGTCTTGAGATGAGTCAGAACTCAGAACGTCTGAAATGGACTCGTGAAGAAGTTGATGCTAAGCTACACGCTATTATGGATGACATCCACGAAAACTGTGTAAAATATGGAACAGAGTCTGATGGATATATAAACTATGTAAAAGGCGCAAATGTTGCTGGCTTCCTAAAGGTTGCCAAAGCAATGCTTGCTCAAGGTATAATATAATTTTCCACTGAAAAAAAACGTGAAGGAGATAAATACTAATTATAGGTATTTATCTCCTATTTTTGTATATATCAAGCTTTCACAACACACCTTAAGTACTGTTTAACATGTCGAACATAAAATAAGGGATGACGAAATATGCCATCCCTTATATATTAATTT
>JAGPJJ010000081.1 GCA_018054505.1 Prevotella sp. | reverse complement strand
AAACTTGTAGTTAGCTACATCGGTATGCAGAGCCAGACCTTGACTCCAGCCGCCAAGATGACTATCCGCCTGAAGGCAGATAGCAAGAGCTTGGGCGAGGTGGTTGTAACAGGTATGCAGCATGTAGACCGTCGTATGTTTACAGGTGCAACAGATCAGTTGACTGCAAACGATGCCTTGATTAATGGTATTACAGATGTAAGTCGTTCCCTGGAAGGTCGTTCTGCCGGTGTGTCTGTTCAGAACGTGACAGGTACATTTGGTTCTGCGCCAAAGATTCGTGTACGTGGTGCAACCTCTATCTATGGTTCTTCTAAGCCTCTTTGGGTTGTAGATGGTGTCATCATGGAAGATGTTACCGACATCAATGCAGATGATTTGTCTTCAGGTGACCCTGAAACCTTGATATCTTCAGCTATTGCCGGTTTGAACTCAGATGATATCGAAAGTTTCCAGATTTTGAAGGATGGTTCTGCTACTTCTATTTATGGTGCCCGTGCCATGGCAGGTGTCATCGTTGTTACCACTAAGAAGGGTAAGGCTGGTCAGGCTCACATTAATTATATGGGTGAGTTCACTACTCGTATGATTCCTAGTTATAGCGATTTTAATATCCTCAATTCGCAAGAACAGATGGGTATTTATAAGGAATTGAAGGAGAAAGGCTGGCTTGGAGTTTCCAGTACTTTGAATGGTAGTGATTATGGTGTATATGGTAAAATGTATGAACTTATCAATACCTATGATGCCAAGACCGGTCAGTTTGCACTTGCTAATACACAGGAAGCACAAAATGCTTACCTGCAGGCTGCTGAATACCGCAATACTAACTGGTTCAAGGAATTGTTCTCAAATGATATTATGATGAATCATTCTGTAAGTATGAGCGGTGGTACTGATAAAAGTAACTATTATGGTTCACTTTCAGTAATGACCGATCCAGGATGGTATAAGCAGAGTAAGGTTCAGCGTTATACCTTGAACTTGAATATCACTCACAAGATTTTCGACAATCTTTCATTCAATATTATCGGTAGCGGTAGTTATCGTAACCAGAAAGCTCCTGGTACATTGAGCCAGGATGTAGATGTTGTATCTGGACAGGTGAAGCGTGACTTTGATATCAACCCATATTCTTATGCATTGAACACATCTCGTGCGCTTGACCCAACTGCTTATTATCATTCTAACTATGCAGCTTTCAATATCTTGCATGAGTTGGAAACCAACTATATTGACATCAATTTTATTGATGCAAAGTTTCAGGGTGAATTGAAGTACAAGCCAATCAAAGACTTGGAACTTTCTGCTTTGGGAGCTGTAAAATATACGACAACAAGTCAGGAGTATAAAATAGAGGACTCTTCTAACCAGGCAGAGTCTTATAGAGCTATGGGCAACTCTCTGATTCGTGATGCCAATAAGTATCTTTATACAGACCCTGATAATCCATACGCATTGCCAATCTCGGTTTTGCCTAATGGTGGTATGTATAAGCGTACAGATAATCGTATGTTGGATTACAACTTCCGTTTTACAGCCAACTATAGCAAGTCGTTCGATCATAATACTCATTTTATGAATCTCTTTGCCGGTATGGAGACTACAGGCATTGAGCGTACCCGTACCTTCTTTAATGGTTGGGGTATGCAGTATGACAAGGGTGAGGTGCCATTCTATATATATCAGTTCTTTAAGAAGAGTTTGGAAGAGAATACCGATTATTATTCTCTCTCTAATACAAACTCACGTTCTGTAGCTTTCTTCGGCAATGCTACCTATTCTTATAAGCAGAGATATATTCTTAATGGAACCTACCGTTATGAGGGTAGTAATGCTATGGGACGTAGCCGTAGTGCACGTTGGACTCCAACATGGAACGTGGCTGGTTCTTGGAATGTGGATCAGGAGAAATTCTTCCAGTCTTGGATGCCTGCAATTTCTCACTTGAAGTTAAAGGCTTCTTACTCACTTACAGCTACACCTCCTCCAACAAGTTATACAAGTTCAACTAATGTATATAAGGCATATTCACCTTGGCGTCTGCTGACTGGTGACAAGGAAACAGGTATCCAGTTGAGCCAGTTGGAGAATGATGAACTGACTTATGAGAAAAAGCATGAGTTTAACTTCGGTTTCGAGGCTGGTTTCTTGAATGATCGTATCAATTTGTCTTTCGATATCTATTCTCGTAAGAACTTTGATGAAATTGGTCCTGTTACAACCCAGGGTATCGGTGGTGAGGTAATCCGTTGGGCTAATGCTGCGGACATGAAGGCTAATGGTCAGGAATTGAGTATCAGTACAACCAACATCAAGAACAAGGATTTCTCTTGGAATACAAGTTTCATCTTCTCTCATACAAAGACAGAGATTACTAACTTGGAAAGCCAGGATCGTGCCATTGACTTGATTACCAATATGGGTGGTCGTAGAGAAGGTTATCCTGTACGTTCTTTGTTCTCAGTAAAATTCCAGGGCTTGGATGAAGATGGTCTGCCAACTTTCCTTAACGAAAAAGGTAATGTGACTTCTGATGATATCAATTTCCAGGAGCGTGAGAACCTCGATTTCCTGCAGTACGAAGGTCCTACCGATCCAACTATACAGGGTTCTTTGGGTAATATCTTCAAGTATAAAGGTTTTGCTCTGAATGTGTTCATGACCTATTCTTTTGGAAATGTTGTGCGTCTTGACCCTGTGTTCTCTGCTACCTATTCTGATTTGAGCTCTATGACTAAGGAGTTTAAGAACCGTTGGGTACAGCCAGGTGATGAGAAATATACTGATGTGCCTGTTGTTTTGAGCTACTATCAGTATCAGAACAATAAGCAATTGCGTTATGGTTACAATGCCTACAACTATTCTGATGTACGTATAGCCAAAGGTGACTTCATCAGAATGAAGGAAATATCATTGAGCTATGATTTCCCTAAGGCATGGATTCATCCGCTCAATAATCTGTCTTTGAAATTACAGGCAACCAACCTCTTCCTGATCTATGCTGACAAGAAGTTGAATGGTCAGGATCCGGAGTTCTTCCGCTCAGGAGGTGTTTCTTCACCTGTTCCAAGACAGTTTACTTTAACAGTTAAAGTTGGACTTTAATAAAATGCAAGCACAATGAAAAGAACAAAATATTTATTATCTACGGTTTTGGCAGTTTCACTCTTGGGATTTTCATCTTGTGATGATTATTTGGATAAGTTGCCAGACAATCGTATGGAATTGAAGTCTACTGATGATGTGAGCAACTTGCTCGTCAGTGCTTATTCTTCACATTATCCTGCCTATTTGTTGGAGATGTACTCTGACAATACTGACTGTATAGATAATACTGGTTGGACAGAGTATGACAAGTTCCAGGGACAGGCCTATCGATGGGAAGATATTACAGAGATTCAGGACGCTGAGAGTCCTCAGGAATTATGGAATGCGTATTATAAGGCCATTTCTTCTGCTAATGCATCTATAGAATATATAGCGAAACTTTCTGATACAGAAAAAACAGAGTATTCTGCTCAGTTGGGAGAGGCTCTTCTCTGCCGTGCCTACGGAGAGTTTATGCTTTCTACCGTATTCTGCGATGCATATGACAAAACTACCGCTGCCAGTAAACTGGGTTTGCCTTATCCTGAGCATACGGAGACTGTAGTAGGTCAGAAGTACAATCGCGGTACTTTGGAAGATTTATATAAGAAGATAGATGCAGATATTCAGGCAGGTCTTCCTTTGGTGGGTAATACCTATTCTACCCCGAAGTTCCATTTTACCCAAAAGGCAGCTTACGCTTTTGCTACTCGTTTCTACCTCTATTATCAGGATTACGACAAGGCTATAGATTATGCAACCAAAGCTTTGGGTGATAATCCCGCATCACAGTTGCGAGACTGGGCTAGCCTTTCTAGTTTGAGCATGAACGATCAAGTGCAGACGGAAGCGTATGTAAATTCTGGAAATAATGCTAACCTCCTATTACAGACGGCTTATTCTGAGTGGGGTGTTGTTGGTGGTCCATATTCAACTGGTGACCGTTATGCGCATGGAAAGGTGTTGGCAACAACAGAGACATTGCAGGCTGCTGGTCCATGGGGAAGCAATACCGGTTTTAACTATAAGGTATGGAGCAATTCAGCTTTGTCAAAATATTTTCTTCGCAAGATTCCTTATGAGTTTGAATATACAGATCTGCAAGCTGGAATAGGTTATGCTCATAGCATATTTTCAGCGTTTAACACAGATATGCTGCTCATGGAGCGTGCTGAGGCTTATGCTTTGAAGGGTGAATACCAGAAGGCTGTAGATGATGTAAATACTGAACTTTCTGTATTCAGTAGAAGAAATGTAACACTTTCTGTAGATGGTATTAAGGAATACTACAAAGGCATTAAGTATTATACTCCAAAGGAGCCAACTGTAAAGAAGGCTTTGCATCCGGCATTTACCATTGATGCAGAAACTCAGGAACCTGTTTTGCAATGCATCTTGCAGTTGAAACGTATCTTGAGCATGCATGAGGGATTGCGTATGCAGGATGTAAAACGCTATGGTATTGTTATCTATCGCCGCACATTAAACAAGAATGATGAAATTCTTGATGTGACAGACAGCTTGACCGTAGATGATCCTCGTCGTGCTATTCAGCTTCCACAGGATGTTATCAACTCAGGCTTGGAGGCAAATCCACGTACTAAGTAATGTTTTTAAAAACGCTTAATTAAAGAATAAAAGTATGAAAAAAATATATTTGCTTTTGATGGTAGCTGTCATGAGCTTGGGATTTGTTTCTTGCTCAGATGATGATCCTGATGGAGCTACTATCTTCCCTACTGATTCGCCTGCTCGTGACAACCTGGACCAGTGGTTGTTGAAGAACTATACTTATCCATATAATGTGGATTTCCAGTATAAATGGCAGAAGATAGAGAGTGATATGAAGTACAATCTGGTGCCTGCAGATTCTGCAAAGTCGGCTAAGTTGGCTATCATCGTGAAATATCTGTGGTTTGATGCTTATAATGAGGTTGCTGGTCAGGATTTCATCAAGACGAATGTACCTCGTGTCATCACGTTGATTGGTTCGCCTGCTTATGAGAATACGGGTACGATGGTACTGGGTACTGCTGAAGGTGGTTACAAGGTTACTCTTTATATGGTGAATAATCTGGATGATGCTACATTGAAAGATTATGATGCTCTGACAACTTATTATTTCACTACGATGCATCATGAGTTTACTCATATCTTGAACCAGAAGAAGCCTTATAATACAGACTTCGATCGTATTTCTGAATCAGATTACGTAAGCGGTGACTGGTATCAGGTTCCTAATGCGACAGCCCTTAAGAAGGGATTTGTACGTAATTATGCAATGGTTGAAGGTCGCGAGGATTTTGCTGAGACAATGGCTCAGTATGTAACTTGCACAGATGCTGCCTGGGCAGCTAAGTTGAAGACAGCAGGCACCAAAGGCGCTGCTATTATCAACCAGAAACTGGAGATGATTCGTACCTATATGAAGGATTCCTGGAATCTTGATATTGACGAGTTGCACAAGGCTGTTCTGCATCGTGGTCGAGAAATGAGTTCATTGGATTTGGAACATTTAAAGTAATGAGACATGAGAAAGTTTTTATTATATATCATGGGTGTAATTAGCATGCTGTCTTTTCAGTCTTGTCTGCATGACGATAAGGAATTGTTTGATGAATCAGCAGCAGAAAGACTGGAGCATGCTACAGAAGAAACCAAGCAGATATTGGAGTCTTCTACCAGCGGTTGGGCTTTTCAGTATTATCTTGGAGATGAATATACAAGTGGTGGATGTACTTATCTGGTAAAGTTTAAAGATGGTAAGGCAGATGTTGCATTAGATTTGGCAGATGCCCCTACAGATATAACACATTCATCTTATGATGTAGTGAAAGATCAGGGGCCTGTTCTTACATTTGATACCTATAATGAATGGATGCATTATTTTGCTAATCCAAATTCGGATGGTACTACCAAAGGAGGAGACTTCGAGTTTTCTGTCATGAAGATCAGTAATGATACGATTGACTTAAAGGGACGTACAACGGGTAACAAAATGCGTCTCATCCGCTTGCCGGAGAATACGGATTGGAAGACATATTTAGAAGATATCAGCGGCATTGAAAGCGAGATGTTTACCAGCTATCAGCTGACGGAAGATGGAAATGTAGAAGGTATATTGACTTTTGATGCAGATACCCGTCGGGTGTCATTTGTGGATAAGGAGAACAATACTTCGACCTATCCGTATTGCGTCACTCCAACAGGTATCGTCCTACCTGATTCTTGGAAGAGTGATGCTCATACATTTGTGTTACCTGATGGTAAGTATAGCATGGTAGCTAGTGATGTTGCCGCTGGCAAGATGGTTTCATTGGATCCTTATCTCACTCCTGATTATGTTTTCAAGAAAATAGGTACATCTATCAAGATGAACGATGCAGCGCAGAGCGTGACAGAAAAAGTGAAAATGGCTAACACGTTCACCTATTCCACAGATGCCGATTGGTTGACGATTACTGCTGACGATGCTAGCGTTACTTTCTCTGCTGCCGCCAATAATGAGGGACATCCTCGTGTGGCTACTGTGAAGGTGAAGAATGAGAATGGCGAGGATGAAATGACCGTCTGCCAGATGGAGTATGCCAAGGATATTTCTGGTACATACGTATTGCAGTATTATGATGCAGATGGCACTGTACAGCAGAATGTTTTTGACGTGACAGCCGACAATGCCGATGCCATTGATATGCCAATTAAGGTAGGTAAATATACATTGCATGCTTCCTTGAAATGGAATGCGGAGACCAATAGCTTTGATTGGAATAGTTTCCAGTATATGGGAAAATACGGAAGCTATTATGCTTACGACATATTGTATACTGATAGTTATTGGAGTGCAGTTTCTGACAAGTATACATATTCTGCTCCTGTAGCTTATGATGATGAAAATGGAACTTATGCTATATTCTCTGAAGGTAGTATTCTGGGTGAGGATATAAATATGGTCTATGTAATGGCTTGTGCAGCCAATCCTCCTGCAAGTACAAGTGATTTCAAAGGATACTTGGAAATCATGCAAGGAATTGCGCTCGTGAAACTTCCTGATGGGGCTAGTGCTGCGTCATTTACAGCTAAGGCAAGAGGTAGTCAGCAAGTCAAGGTACATTTCACAAAGATGCCCGCTTTTCATGCCAGTCCTGTGCTTGGTAAGAAATTGATTAAGTAACTTTAAAAAGAATGTGTTATGAGATTATCACGAATATATTATTTATTACTCGTCGTAATAGGAAGCCTCGCCTTAGCTTCCTGTGACGATGATGACAAGGTAGTGGACGAGGGACTGAAAGTTCTCTCTGCAGAGACTTCCTTTGATGCCAATGGTGGTGAACATGAAATCTCCGTGAACAAGGATGTTGTGAAGGCTTATGCCGCTGATGATTGGCTTGCAGTGAATGCCCAGGGTAGCAAGGTGACCATTTCTACTCAGGCCAATGTGTCTAATGAGTCTCGCCACACTACATTGGTAGTTAAGTCTTCAGAGACTGATTCTACTATTGTCAATGTTTCTCAGTTGGGTTCAATCTTCGTTTTAGAAGGTTTGCCTTCTGGAATAGCTGCGTCAGATGCTGCTGTTTCTTATACTTATTCTATGAAGCACAATTTGCCTGTTGAAGTGAGTTCTTCCGCTGATTGGATTAAGGTTTCGGTGACAGATGATAGTTTCAAGGTGGATTTGAAAAAGAATGAGACCGGACGTTTTCGCTCAGGTAGTTTCACTTATTCATCTGGAAATATAAAGAATACAATCAATGTATCGCAATCTGAATTTGCCAGAGACTTTGAAGGTATGTATTATCTTGCTTATACTTCTAACGAGGGCACCCAGGTAGCTATCTCTGCCAAGTTTGTCAAGGATGCTGAAGGTAATTATGCTTTGGACTTGCCTCAGCTTGGACTGTCTGTTCCTGTGGCATTTGATGAGTCTACTTTCAAGTTATCTATTTATGCAGGACATAATCTTGGTGTCTTCCAGAAATATAATACGGTATCAATCCTTGGAGATTCTGAAGCTGGTTACCTCGTATGGAATTCAGCAGTTAGCTTTACGGCAGGTTTTCAGTATAGCGATGAGGAAGGAACCTATGCAGAGTTTGAGGATAATGGCTCATGGCCAGGTTATAACGTAGACTATCTCGCTATTGGCGCTTACGATGGTGATGAGTTGACTAATGATAGCTATTTGGGTAACTTCTTAACAATGCTCAATCCTTATCTCTTGAAGATAGATGCTTCGGGTGCTCGCAAAAAGATGAACGTTGCGACACCTAAACTTTCCATCATGAAATAAAATTATATACATAATGTTTAATAGGATTCTTTGTGAAAAGAATACATAAAATCTCTCGTCTGGGGGCGTGCTCATTTAAGCACGCCCCTTATTTATTGTTGC
>JAGPJJ010000080.1:1242-8607 GCA_018054505.1 Prevotella sp. | reverse complement strand
AATCCGAAGGCTGGTATCACTTATATGAACAATGGTCACAAGGCTTATGCTTCAATAGCATATAGTAACCGTGAGCCTGAGCGTAATAACTTTACAGATAATGGAAGTTATCCTTTTCCTACCCCTGAGCGTCTTACTGACATCGAACTAGGATATGAATATAGTGGCAACAAATGGCATGCAGGAGTAAATCTGTATTACATGTACTATAGCAATCAATTTGTTCAGACAGGTGCTAAGAGTGACATCGGTGAGAATCTTACAACTAACGTAAAAAGCTCTTACCGCATGGGAGCAGAAATTTCAGCTGGATGGAATCCACTATCATGGTTAACTGTCGAAGGCAATGCTGCACTAAGCAGAAACAGAATCAAGAACTTTGATGAGTCTGCAAGTGTAGACTGGGATGATTCATACCGCACAATACACTACGACAACTCTACCCTAGCCTTCTCTCCATCAACGATTTTAAATGGGTTTGTGAATCTTCACTACCGTGGCGCACAGGCAATTTGGCATACGAACTTTGTGAGCAGTCAATATCTTGACAACACTCAGAATAGCGACCGTTCATTGCCATGCTACTCACAAACAGACATCAATTTAAATTATACATTTAAAGTTTCAAAGAAAATCGTCGGGATGAAGGAAATTATTATTGGCGCTAATTTCAATAATATCTTCGACCGCCATTATGCTTCAAGCGGATGGGTATACTCTTCTATCATAGATTCAGCTAACCATCCTAATGAAAATCGCTATTATCAAATAGGATTCGTCCCAAATGCCGGTTTCACAGCAATGGGTTATCTAACACTCAAATTCTAATGGATTTTATAACCGCACACGGATTAGATATCTTTACAACGATACTCGGACTAGTTTATATCTGGCTCGAGTATCGTGCTAGTATCTTGCTATGGATAGTCGGCATCATCATGCCTGCACTTGACATCTGGCTTTATGCAAGTCATGGATTGTATGGAGATGCTGGTATGGCTGGCTACTATACTGTAGCGGCAATATACGGATATGCTATATGGAAATTTGGCAAGAAGCACGGACAAAAAAAAGACGAAGTGTTGCCAATAACACATATGAGAAAACAGTTACTCATTCCGGCTGGAATATTCTTTTTAGTATCATGGGCTGCCATATATTGGATTCTTAAAGAATATACTGACTCAAATGTCCCTGTACTTGACGCATTCACAAATGCAATGAGTTTTGTTGGTTTGTGGGCTTTAGCCAGAAAGTATGTTGAACAATGGTTGTTTTGGATCTTTGTTGATGCAATAAGCTTTTATCTCTACATCTATAAAGGAATACCATTCAAAGCGCTATTATACGGTTTATACGTTTGCATAGCAATTGCTGGCTATCTAAAATGGAAAAAAGCTGCAATCAATACTATAACAGATACAAATGCAGATAGTTAATACTGTTATAATATGTAAAAAAAGCATATTTATATTTGATATATTAAAAAATTACTATATATTTGCATTTGATATACAATAGTTCAAACGCAAAAAGAATATAATTTTTCGCATATATATTACAAGTTTGACAGAACTCGTGAGAAAGAAGTCAAACGCACTTGAGTTAATTTATTTTAGTAAATACCTAGCGCCGGAATCGTGAGATTGCAGCGCTATTTTTTTGTTCATATTACGTATATATAACGCGCAAAAGTAATCACAGAAAAACCATTGCACATGACGAATTGGAAACAAATATTCTAGTATGATTCTAAGCCATTTATATTTCACAACAGGAGGTTTGAATATTTATGATAAAATCAATAGCTTTGCATTGCTATCCTAATCATCGAAAATAAAAATCGTCTGAAAACAAATGTCTTCAGACGATTAAATAATTATATAGTATATTACTTTATTCTAACAATACTCAAAGAGTAAGCTGGAATTTCTAGAGAAACAATGCCACCCTTAGGACTCAAAGAATGTTCCATTGGATAAACATTAGTTGGTTCATCAATAGAATTTTCAGAAGTGCCCTTCAAAGAAGACAAAGAAATCAACTTGGCTGACTTTGCATTATAATTACCAAGATTAATATTTGTCTGATTAGCTTCTGGAGTTGTATTTACAACCTTAACGATAATATCTCCTGTCTTTTCATCATAAGATGCAGTAGAGAACATACCCAAAGCTGTATTTTGTTGAAGTTTAGTATTAAAAACAAGTTCATTGTCCAACCAGCACTTGATACTATCACCATTCTGTTTCAAAGTAATGTCATACCATTTGCCGGTCTTGACACTACCATTTTTCGTAGCAACTTGCATCTTTGAACCGTTAACAACCTGTTCAAGTCCATGCTTGGTATTACCCCAACCACCAAAGTTAATCCAATTATAGTTATCTTTATCAACATAATTAAATACAAGGATAAATCCTTCAGCGCCGCCATCTTTGCGTGCTTGTACCTTGATCGTATAATCAGTAGATTTTACATTAGCGTTGATGATGTCAATACAAGATTCTTTATCTGAAGTCTGTGATACTGTATTTTCATCCGACTTCCAATCTCCATTAATTGCAAGCATTGGTTTCGTTGCATCAAGATTAATCTGAGAACCGTTGTTTGAAGAGAAGCTGTCAAAACTGAAAGAAGCTTGAGTTCCCCATGTAGCAAATCCAAATTTACTTACCTCAGGAGCAACAGTTCTTGCCATCATCTTTTTTGTATATGGATCATTCATATCAACATTCAAGACACGTGTACCTACGTTATTAGCCATAACCTTCTGCACATAATAAGAAGGAGTGCCAAAAACGTTACGAGAATTAAACTGAATCATATCAGGTCTCCACTTCAAGTCATTCAGATTAGCAAAGATTGGCGCGTAGGATGCCATCTTAACAACATCAGAATTCTTCTCCATTCCCATCATATAGATAGCTTCGCCCAAAGCGGCATCAAGAGAACCATTTACGCCAAATCCTTGAGTTACAGCATATTCTCCAACATATATGCCTTGTCCATCACGTGGATAAGTATCATATTTATTGAAGTTATTAGCAAACCAAGCTGGACTGCGATAATAATGCTCATCAACAAGTTCAGCTTTCTCGTCGTTATTCCATCTAGGATCATCAGTACCCCATGCAGCAACATCACCAATTAAATGCATATTTGGATACTTTGCCAAGATAGCTTTCTTGAAAAGTTTGAAACGCTCGTAATATTTATCGCTCAGATTTTTCTGGTCTGGTTGGTTATTCTCATTTCCTATCTCTAAATATTCAATATTGAAAGGTTCTGGATGGCCGTTCTTTGCACGAAGTGCACCATATTTAGAAGTAACAGGACCATTAGCATATTCAAGAGCATTCAAAGCCTCGTCAATCCAAGGCTGGATTTTCTTCAAAGGTGTAAAACCTCCATGCCAAATACCGATATTTACAACATAAAGAGGTTTGGCACCAAAATCTTCTGCCATCTGCAAATATTCTTGAAAACCAAGTCCATCACTAGTACGATATCCCCAATTTACATTTTTATGCCCAGGACGTTCTTCAATAGGACCAATTGTACGTTCCCAACGAAAAGCATTTTCAGGACTTTCCTGTCCCTCTACAAAACAGCCACCAGGGAAACGTAAAAACTTTGGATGTAGTGCTTTCAACATCGATGCTAAATCTGGACGTAATCCATTTTCACGATTATTGAATGTAGGAGGAAATAAACTAACTACATCAAAATCTACATTACCTTTTCCCTCTGAAGTTATCCACAGACGAGAATCTGATTGATTTTCCTGACAAGTAAATTCAACAGTATATTTCTTCCATTTGCTGGTAATATTTTCTGCTATTTCAGTTTCAGCAACACTCTTTTTCTCATTACCAAGACCAACCTTTAACTTACCTTCGAGTGTGCCTTTGGCCCAAAAAGACAACTTATAAGTGCGACCTTGGACAGCATCAATACCCCAGAAACTATCGTTGTTTATACCAGAAGTAGTACCATTTCCTAGGAAATTCACCTCTAAAGCTTGTGACTGGGCCTTGTTCAACAAACCAGTCTTAATGAGTTTCATTGTAGCTCCACCTACAGAATTCCAAGCAACAGCTTCTTTGTTATTGTCCTCGAAAGAACGATTTCTCACAAGTTCGGCATACAATCCACCATCAGCGGCATGATTGATATCTTCATAAAAGATTCCGTAAAGATTAGGAGACATTGCTACTTCTTTATTGGAAACATCAACATTAATGTTTACCTGAGCTGATGATTGCATTGCCATCATCAGCATAGCTGAAAATAATAAATTTTTAGTTCTCATGCAAAATAATTGGTTACTAATAGATTTAGTGGCAAATATACACTTTTATTCAATGCAAAGTATAAATATCACAATGTTTAACACATAAAAAAATCTCCAGTCAACATGACTGGAGATACAAATATTATAATTATATTTTTAAGTTCTACTTAAGTCTAAAAGATGTTTCAATAGAGCAGAGTTCATCTTTAAATGCAACATCAACTTTAAGTCTTTTCTCAATCTGAGAACAACTATGAATAACAGTAGAATGATCTCTGTTACCAACAAGCTTTCCTATTCTAGAAGCAGGCATCTTAGTATATTTCTGTGCAAGATACATAGATACTTGTCTAGCTACAACAAGGTCACGCTTGCGGCTCTTGCCATTTACAGCTGTGGTAGTGACATTAAAATGATTACAAACGGTATCAAGTATATCGTCAACTGTAAGTGGTTTATCATCTATCTTGACAGCTCGTTTAATAACTCTTTCAGCTAGTTTCATATCAATATCGCAATTATAAACGACACTATATGCTAGTAGAGAGTTGATAACACCTTGAAGATCACGCACGCTACCATTTGCGGTTGAGGCAATAAAACTAATCACATCAACAGGAATATGCAGTCCGTCACGACGAATCTTATTGTTTAAGATATCTACACAAAGTTCTACATTTGGTTTCTCTAATTCAGCAATCAAACCACAAGAAAAACGAGTGAGCAAACGATCATTCATACCTTTAAGTTCAACCGGCGGACGGTCGCTGGCAAGAATGATTCTCTTTCCGTTTCTAAATAGGTGATTGAAAATATGGAAGAATGTGTCCTGAGTCTTAGTAGCAGTTGCCCACTCTTGAATATCATCAACAATCAGCATATCAATAGTCTGATAGAAATTGATGAAATCATTGATCGTATTCTGCAATACAGCATTTGTATACTGCACCTGGAACAATCTAGCACTGATATAAAGTACACGCTTTTCAGGATACATTTGTTTGCAATGCACACCGATAGCATTAATCAAGTGAGTCTTTCCACAACCAGAAGGACCGAAGATGAACATTGGGTTGAACTGAGGAGTTGAAGGATGCTCAGCAATAGACATACCTACACTTCTTGGCAACTTATTGCTAGAACCCTCAACATAATTCTTAAATGTAAGATGAGGATTAAGCTGAGAGTCTATCTCTTGTGGCATAGCCACATCAAGAGATGAAGGTGGCTGATTTCCACGGCTGCAGGCTTTCTTTGGCTCTGCATCAGCTGGATCTGCCTCTATATCTTGTGTAAGTTTGTTTTCCTTGTCAGTTACTACTCTATAAGCAAGTTGCGCTCCATCGCAAAAAGTGCGACAAAGTACAGTTCTGAGCAAACCCAAAAAGTTCTCCTCCAGATACTCATACACAAAAGGGCTGGGTACCTGTACCAATATAGTCTTTGTATTTTCATCGAAATTTTCAAGGACTAATGGCTTGAACCATGTTTCATACTGTTGAGGTGTGACGTTTTGCTTAATGAGCTCAAGAGCCTTATCCCAACAGTTATTAGGATTTACTTTCATCTATAAAAATAATAAATTGTTTGTCTTTCGACTTATAGCATTATTGCAAGTGCAAATTTAATAAAAGAAAATCATGAAAGCAAATCATCAAATTTATTATTTTACAACATCAACTCGATAAAACGCTCATTTACTGCAACTTACACGTTTAATACTAAACCAGCTTAAAGTAAACCTATTGCAAATTTACAAAGTACTGATTTTAAGAACGTTACAGACGGTTTTACCATGTATAAACATTTTACAGTGAAACATTATTGTAACCATCGTTAAACGTTAAATATTAAACGGCTTTCAGTATGTACTGAAAGCCGTGAAACATTATCTTTTATTATTTAGACTAATTTTAATTAAAGATAATATTGCATTTTATTTGTCTTTTCTTCCAAAAACAGAAAAATGTACATATCTCTTAGGATGTTGACGAACGTTTATCAACAAAGAATCAGCACTTATCATCGTATTGTTCATATTGTTATACAGTGTAGGATCATTCATAAGATGTCCCAAAGTACCATCCTTACTATTAAGTTTGTTAGTGAAAGACTTCAAGTTGGCAATAGTTTCATCAACCTGAGCCATAGTCCCAGCAACGTCTACAGAAGCAAGATTGGAAGTAAACTTATTCGTATTGGTAAGAATACCATCAGTCTTATGCATCAATCCTGGCACACTTTTATTCAAGCCTGTGGCTAAAATATTTAATTGCTGAGAAGTTGTATTAAGATTGGTTGTTATACCTTCAATATTGTGCAACGAGTTTGCAATTGCCGGATCACCAAGAAGCGTATTAACTCTTGTCAAAATACTATCTATCTTTGGTAGCATCTTCTCAACAGTTGGAACCAAAGCGGCAACTTTGCCCATGAGTCCACTATTCATACCACCGATGATTGTATCACCTGGATTTACTCTTTCACGTGGGTTATTAGCCAACAAAAGGTTCATCTTTACATTTCCCATAAGGTCGCTGTTAATCTCAGCCGAACTACCTTTTGGAATTCGTAAATCCTCATTCAAATCTATCTGTACAATAATATTGCCATTATTATCATAATCATAGTTGATATGTTTAACAACTCCGACTTTATATCCGTCAGCATAAATTGGATTAGAAGAAGACAAGCCGCTAATATCCTTAAACGATACAAAGTAAGTATTATCATTTGAAAAAATGGTCATACCCTTGAGAAAGTTTAGCCCAAAGAACAGCACAAGAATACCAAGTACGGCAACGAGCGCAATCTTTATTTCCTTTGTAAATTTCATATTTTATCTTAATCAATTATCTATTTGCCTTAAATTCCTTTATGGCAGTGTTAACATCCATTTTTGCACCATTTTTAAATGCTATGATGAAAGCACCTGGGAATTTATCCAATATCTGCTTACGTAAACGATATATTTCATTATAGTTTGAAGATGCTCCATAAGTAAATTTAATCATACCATCCTCGTTATAAGAATCCACATCTGTAAGTCCATTGAAATGTTTATCATC
>JAGPJJ010000080.1:0-1142 GCA_018054505.1 Prevotella sp. | reverse complement strand
AAAAGCATTGAATATACCCTTCACATACAAAGGGACAGCCTCGTCTGAATTCATAAAAGCTTCTTCATCTGGAGATGAAATAAAACCCAACTCCAACAAGCAACTAGGCATAGACGTGAGTCTCAATACAGCGAGATTATTTTGATGTGAGCCTCCATTCAGACGTCCTGTTGAAGAACATACATACTGTTGTAACATGCGTGAGAACTCTACACTTCTGGCACGGTTATGATCAACAATAAATTCATACATGATGTCTGTTTCAGCAGAATTTGCATCAAAGCCTTTATAAACTGTCTTATAATCCTTCTCAAGGAAAATTACAGAGTTCTCACGTTTTGCAACTTCAAGGTTCTGCATTATACCCTTATCACCAGTATGCTCTCCTCGTCCTAATGTGTAACTTTGAAATCCATGAGCAGTTTTAGAACCGTCAACGGCATTAATATGAAACGACATAAACAAGTCAGCATTATTCTTATTTGCTATTTTAGCACGCTCAACAAGTTCAAGGAAAACATCCGTCTTACGAGTGTATATAACTTTTACATCAGGACAATTGCGCTCTACATAATCACCAAACGCTAAAGCATATTTCAACGTAAGGTCTTTTTCTTTTGAGAAAAAACCAGGTGCGCCTTGGTCACGACCACCATGTCCAGCATCTATTACAAGTGTAAACTTATGGTTTGCTGCTACTAAAGTAACAGTAAACAACAACATTGTTATCAGTAAGAATACCTTCTTTTTACTCATATACCAGTATATTCTTGGCAAAAATAATAAAAATTAATTAGAAAACCTAACTTTATTATTCGGTTTTATCATTTATTAAATGAAGTTCAACTCCCGCTCCATAGCAATCAGCGCCAAAAGGAGGATTGAGCTTGTTTAGATTTACATCTAATACCGTTATCATCTGAAACTTTCTAAATAGCCTATCGGCTATACGATACGCTACACGTTCGAGAAGATTACTCGGCACGTTCATTTCCTGAGCAACAATATCATATACTGATGCATAATTCAACGTATCTGAAACCTCATCAGACAAGCAAGCATCAGAAAAAGGATAGCCTATTCTGAGACTCACAGTGTAATCATTACCCGTTAATCGTTCCTGCGGCATCACGCCATGAAAG
>JAGPJJ010000079.1 GCA_018054505.1 Prevotella sp. | reverse complement strand
TGTAACTAACGTCCCAATCCGCACGACTTGCTTCAGGGACGCTGTCACCGATTATCGGTTTATAGTAAAGAGAAATTTGAGGTATATTATTATCTAGAACAATTATTCTGCATGGCTTTTTATCCGGAAACTGAGAGAGGTATTGACAAGAATGTATTCATTTGATTAATGCTTGATAATCAGCCAATAGCATACTGTTTGCGAAAAGTAAAATATTGAGATATTTATCGTTTTTCATGTTATGCAAAGCTTTATTGTTACCTGTTTGTTTCCCTACTCATTTGGTGTGTTTAATAATTATTTAATTATATATTTGTCAAAAAGAATCATTAAAGAGATTTCTGATGTCAATAATTGATATTTCCTAATTCAATTCTAATATTGCCACATAAACAATTTCATTACCAACCGGAAATTACTTGATTTCTTTATAACAAAAAAGGTGTCTAGCAATAGCTAGACACCTTTTCTCTTTTATAGAATTTCTATTATAAGAAATCTTATTTTATTCCAGAATTACCACTCGGTTCAAATAGTTCTTGCCGAACATGTTAGCAGTACCACCGAATCCAACGAGTTCGAGCTGATCCTTATCAACGCCTTCCTTAATCAATGCGTCGTAAACAGCCTGAGCACGTTTTTCAGACAACTTCTGGTTCCAGGAAGCGCTACCCGTAGCCTTGTCAGCATAACCGGCAACTTTGTACTTCTTATCCGGGTTAGCCTTCAGAATCTTAGCAGCCAACTGGATGTTAACCATGCCGTAATCATCGATGCGAGCGCTACCAATCTTGAAGAAGATGGCACGAGGACCGGCAACTTCGATCTCCTTCACAACTTCCTTAGTTACAGGCTTAGAGTTAGCCATGGCATTTTTAGCACTTGCCAGGTCAGCCTGAGCCTGTGCCAGTTCGCTTCTGTATTTATTGATTTCGTTGTTGATGGCATTCTGATCAACTTTTGCACCACAAGATATAAAGTTCTTACCGCCAAAAGTATAAGTAACACCTGCAGTCAGAGATACTGCACCATCCGTGTAGGCGCTGCTCTTATTCCCAAACATAGAAGGAGATACTTCACCTCTTGCCTCAATATTGATATCTAAATACTTGTTCACATTGAACTGTCCCATCAAACCTACAGAACCGTTAATCAAAGCATTTAATTTATCTTGCTCACCATAAGCCTTTGCAAAAGTCAATCCGGGACCTGCGAACACAGATAAAGTAAATAAGCGCTCCGGATTATATCCGCAAACAGAGTTAGACAGGTTATACATAGCATCTGCACGCAGAGTGAAATACTTCTTGTTCTTAACCTCAGCATAAGTGCCTTTTATTTGTCCGCGCTCTGTATACAGTGTCGACCATAATCCGGCAACTTGTCCGCGAACTCCCCAGATAGGATTGAACAGTTTACCCACTGATACGTGGATCAATGGCGTGATGGCATGTCCAAAGCCATAATCAAAGTTATCAGGATTAACACATGCCTGAGCTCCTACACCAGCGCTTATAAAGATATTATCTTTAAATTTTTCGCTGTAGTATTTCTCTTTAGTCTGTGCAGTAGCTGTAAGAGCTAATCCCGCCAACATGATAGATACTATACCAAATTTACATTTCATTGTTTTTTCTATTTTAAAATGATTAACTCTATGCTTTTTCTGCCAGTTTCTTTATTTCAACCGGAACTGGAAACACAATCCACCCGTGAAATATTTCATCTTTTGCAGTTCCACCTGTATATGCAGATGTTTTAAAAGCAAGTAAGTGGCTCCCAGTGCAAAATCTTTTGAATCATACTCTGCAATCATTCTTAATTCAGGCGCAAAAGTTGGATTATAACTAATACCTGCCGCTATTCCATTCAGCTTGTACTCTTTTCTTTTATTATATAAATAAGAAAAGTGTACCCCTATTTCTTCTTTTCCTATAGAGATATGCTTGGTGGCCGCTGCATAGAAACGACTATAATATCCGTTTCCTTCTGTAGAACCAATCGAGCCTCCTCCGGATGAAGTAAATGGATCTGATGTTCCGAAAACAACAGCTGGCATATACCTCCAGAATTGTCCTTCTTTCAAAGCCCGTAACCGGATAGAAAAATATCTATCCTGATTCGTGAATCCTGAATAGCCATAAGGCTTTAACCCTAAAGCTTCTGCCTTAAACAGGGTGCAAGTATAAGCAACTTCCATCCACGGCAAAATGGTAACATTCAAAAAATAATTGTACGTATGGTAATACCACGTAGGAGGAGTTATCTCCTTATTCATAAAGTTCCCTCCCAGCATCACTGTTTTATCCTTTTGCATCTCTGCCGAAGGAGCATGCAGCAAACCGGTAGTTCCATAAGTCAATTGAGCCGAAAGCATGGATGATACACTGATAAGCAGTGTCGCAATAAACATTCGCTTTATTCTCATTATGTATAATCTCATGCTTTAGGTTCAATTGCATTATTTAAAAACAGGCCTATTCAAAATCGATAATACCACCACCTGCGTTCAAATCTTCACCATTGCCATGTCCATGAGTGTGACCAATAGCATAATTTGCAGTCAGAGTTGTAGAGATAATCTTTTTAACTACCACTGTTACGTCTGTAGTTTTTTTGTTTTTATCAATTACATGAACAGTATATGATCTTCTTACTTGTTTTCTGACCATACTGAAGTTATCAATTTGCTTGTATGCAGGAACTGATATATCTACAGACAGAGCAGTTTTTGAGTAGCTGTTCTTCGGTGCAATATTAGCATTGTCTTTTAGAATCATATTTTTCAGTAACATTGTTACGTAAGATTTCGTTTCTGCATTCATACCAGACAAGGCAGTTTCAACAGCCAAAGCAGGAGTATTTCCATCATAAGCGGTTCCACCCATGTAGTTTCCTTTTACAGTAACTACAGCGGCTGCAGAGCCTGTATAGCAAGGTTTATTGATGATTTCGGCATCCAACTTAACGCTGTCTACTGGAACGATGGCTGACTCAAAACCGAAACGGAATTTGGAGAAGTGATTGATTTTACCAACGAAAGTACCTGAAGTCATATCGTATTCAGCATAATTATTAGCATCAGCTGACCATACACCGGTTTTTTCATTTTGATAAAGAACACCTAATACATAGTCAGGCTCTACAGTAACAGTAATCGGAGCCTGGAACTTAACTTCCAGCGGTTGAGAGAATACAGTACCGCTGGGTTGTCCTTCGTAAGTACGTACAGCAGCAGTTGCCTTTTCAGTTTGTATATCACGAGTTAGTTTGATTGCTTGAGCTTGGCCACCTACATAATAAACTTGTGTGTTAGCAGGCAATGTGATCTGGTCGGCAACAGTTTTAGTCTCTTGAGTTGTTTCACCTGTTGTTTCATCAATAACAGCTTCTGTAGATACAAGTTCTACTACGAGAGCCTCTTCTACTTTTACCACTGGAATATCAATTTTAGTAATATCCTCAATACCTAATTCTTCGGCAACTTTCTCGATGTCTGCTTTAACTTCAGGTTCTTTAATATCTTCAACTTTCGTTGGCTCTGCTTTATCTACAGGCACTTCGATAGTTTGTTCACCACCCTTACTCGGATCTTCATCAGGGATATCACTGCTTTCAGCTTTCAATACAACTTCAATGGAAGTCACAGAAGTAGCACCGGTCTCAACCAGTTTCACAACTGTGGCTTTTGCTTGTGCAACATAACCAGCTTTTGAAACTGTAATAATAGCCAATGTTGTAGGAGTGATATGTTCAGCTGCCACTTCTATATTGAAATAACCACGATTGTCAGTAGTAAGATCAGCTTTGAATTCACCAACTTCAACTTTTACAGTAGCGTCGGGCACAGCAGCATCTTTTTCATTGGTAACGAAGCCGCACACATAGTATTTAGACACCTTTGCAGTTTCTTCCTTTTGCATCAATACGGCAACTGTAGAGGTTACAATTTGATCGCCTTCACCTTCTTCAGCAGCAACAGGAGCTACAGCGATGGTAGCGTAAGCGTTTTTGTAACCTTCAGCTTTAAGAACAGCATAGTAAGTGCCCGGCTGTACCCCTTCTACTGTGAATGTGTTATTAACAACTGCAATTGTACATCCAGGTATAACTACTGACGACAATTTTACAGCAGCGCTACTTTCATCTGTTGCAGTACCTTTTATGGTATATTTTACAGTTTTGTATGTCGGAGTATCATATCCCGGATACATAGCTGCATTTACTGTGTAGACAGCAGTTTTGCCATTTTCAATCTTTTCTACATACACAGAAGTTGTGACAGTCTTGTAATCATCTTTAGTAACAGTCAGAACATTCAACCCTTCTGTTGCATCTAAAGCATAAGTTCCATCGGTAGCAGTTGTAGCACCATTAACCTTGGCACCAGACAACGGTTCTCCGGTAGAAGCATTAGAAACGACACCTGTAATTTTGTATACCGGTTTCACTGTACTCGGTGCCTCTGTCGTTAATTCTTCTTTTTCGTAGCAGCTGGCGAACATGCCGCAGATTGCTACTAACATTAACGCTAACTTCACGTTAATACCAAACAAACTTTTCTTTTTCATCTCAATAAAATTAAAATTAATAAACTAATAATTCTGATTTAATAAAATATGGGTTAAAACTATTTGATTGCATTATATTGTCACCGGGTGATGAGCGATAGTTCTTGTAATAATATTGCTCGTTTCCTGCATTATACGCCAGCCCCATGTTTCTGGAGGGGGTAAACCGAGGAATATATCCTCTTCTTCTATATTTATAAGGTGGGAGCGCTATCTGAAAACGAAAGCCACCATTGGACTTCGCTCCTTGCGCTTTCATTGCATAAAAACCTATTGAAGCATAGCGGAAATGCCGGATAATATCTATCCGCACCCCTTTTTCACCCAATAAATACTGTTCAAGTTTCATAGTCGTTTCTACATTATATTGTGGCCAATAGAAATAACCTCCAACTGACCATGTCATTTTTTTCTGTGTTCCAAAGTGGCAAGTAAATCCATCCCAGTATGCCGCTCCTGTATATCCAACACGTCCTTCGATTCCAAATCTATTATCACGGATGAAACGATGGCTAATTTTCATATCTACCCCATAACGTTCGCTACTGAAATGCCCTACTGTAAGTGTTCCCCAGATATTATAGGGTAGTCTTACCGTTTGTGACACGCCAATAAAACCAGGATGTATTTTATTATACATATCTGGATATCCGTCATTATAAATAGGTACTTCCAGTTGTGCTGTCAGTCTCATTCCTTTCCAGAAAGAAACTTCTATTGCCGGTGCCAGATTGAACAGAACTTGATATATCTGCGTAATTACTAAGTTCTTTAATGACAATTCCGGATATATTACCACGTCCACTTTGAACAAAGAACTATTCTTTTTTTTTACTTTACCAGCCTTTTTCCAGTTACTGCCCAAACTATAGCTTACATCCCAATCCCGTCGAGCTACCCCTGGTACACTGTCGCCTATAATTGGTTTATAAAATAATGAAATTTGGGGTATGTTATTATCCAGAACAACAATCCGACATGGCTTTTTATCCGGAAATCAGGATAAAGAAATCTTAGATAAATTAAACATACAATTAGCTAGTATTTAGCGAATTGCATAATACTAAACAATATCATTACTTTCCTTTATTGTTTCTTTTTTAGACATTAATATTATATATTTGTTGCTGGTTTGTTACTATTTATACATTATTGGAGCAAATGGACCTTCCTTTTATTTTTCTAGTACTCAATAAATTAAATTCAAATAGAAGTAGCAGAACAGAATAAAACTCAAATGCGAAATCATTTGGAACCGGTTTTTGTTACCATGTTGTTACCGTATAAATAAATGTGTATATTATTTTTAATAAACAGGAGATTCTAAACAGAGATATGAAAGAAGAACTAAGAATAAAAGAGCCAATAAAGCTAAGAGTCAAACATCTGGCTAATGGCAATAAGTCGATATATCTTGATATGTATATGAATGGGAAACGAAAATACGAGTTTCTGAAATTATATATTATACCTGAATATAATAAGTCAGACAGGGTGCGTAATAGTGAAACGCTAAAATTGGCAAATGCCATTAAGGCTCAAAGAATTATTGAATTACAAAATCAGAGTCACGGTTTTAAGATCAATAAGACATCTCACATTAAACTAACCGATTATATACAAAGTGTAGCTGAAAAGAAGTCGGAGAATGAAGTTCGCAAAACGGTACTACACGCTGTAGTCTATCATCTTAGACGTTACAACCCTAATGATATCCAATTAAGCAGGATAGATAAAGATTATATTTTGGGATTTCTGGATTACCTAAAGACAGCAAAGCAAACTCATACCAAGAAAGAGAAATTGCTGCATGTCAATACCCAGGTCTATTATTACAAAATGCTGAGGTATTGCCTGAATTATGCAGTATCAGAAGAACTGATATCAGCTAATCCTATGAATAAAATAAAAAATGAAGAAAAGCCACATAAACACCGTACGGAAAGAGAATATCTCACTATTGACGAATTGCGAAAGCTGGCTCAAACCCCTTTTTATAATGGTTTACTAAAGAAAGCTTTTCTCTTCAGTTGTTTTTGCGGGTTGAGGCATTCCGATATCATAGCGCTTACGTGGGGAGACATAGAAATGGATGATGATGGCAATTCCCGGTTGTATATCATACAAAAGAAAACCAAGGAAGCCATTTCTTTGCCTTTAAGTCAGGAAGCTATAAAACAGTTACCGAAGCGAGAAGATGCTAAGGAGGACGATATAATATTCAAAAAGTTAATAACATTGGGAAGAACTAATGAAATTTTACCTAAATGGGCTGAACAGGCCGGGATTAAGAAGCATATCACATTTCATACTGCCAGACATACCCACGCAACTATGTTGTTAACTTTAGGCGTCGATCTGTATACTGTCTCCAAACTGCTTGGACATACCAACATACAGACTACACAGATTTATGCCAAACTTGTTGATGAGAGTAAGAAAAAGGCAATTGACCTCATACCCAATATAACATAATTGTGAACTCAGGGATTCAATAATAAGTTGGCTCAAGTTACTCTCACTACCCTCACTTTAAGTACGAATCGTTGATAGCTAATATATTAAGTGTGGGTGAGAGTAAAATCCGGGAGTGAGAGTAAGTGGGCTACTCTCACTCTGTCTCGTCCTTTCTCACGTCCTAACTCATTCTATTACATTATGTTAACTTACATTTAACGAATATATCGAACAAGTCTGTAATCCTATATTTTTCAGCTTTTTTCCCCGCATAAACGGTGAATATGCCCGTCGCAGCCGATTTATCACGCTGCATACCCTTTGCAAGTGCTTTTTGTCACCGTATGGCGCTTTACAAACAAGTCGCGTTATTCAACCTGTCCGGGCTGACAAGTTCCCGGTATCGGCTATCCCTACTCGGAAATTGCGATGATGCGATAAAGCGAGAGATTTCATTTCTTTCTGAAAATATAGTCTCTATTGTTGTTCTTCTTTTACATCTTATTTTGTTTACTATCCGCCGTTTGCATCGGATAACTTTAGCATCACTGTTCTTGATACGTACAGATTGCCTGTTTGATGCTCTGGTTTCTCCATTTGGAATTGTGAGTTTCATGCCGTGAAACTAACGGTTTCAATAGGTGAAACTAACGGTTTCATGCCTTGAAACTATCGGTTTCACGGTATGAAACAAAATGGTATCACCCCATGGTGAGTAATTTTATTCATGACTTTACCTTGCTCTCACTGCGTTCCCTGCTTAGGATTTATAATCCAATTGAGCAAGAAACAAGAAATAACTGATATTATCCTAATTTCCCTCCTTCTGGGAGGCTGCGACATACACTTAATAGCCTGCATTTCGCTACTCTTTAGTTCTTTCTTTTCATCATCACAACTGTCGGGTCAAAACAACGCATTCTCAGCTAACTAAAAGTACAGAATGTCAAAATGATTACCAACTTGTTTTTTTGAAGCTCTGCATATTGAAAGCTAGACCTCCCGAACCTAAAAAAACATATCGTATGTTTATAGAAGAGGTTATAAATTATCATTATACACACGTAGAACAAGCTTGCGGAACTCTTAAATAAATAATAATTCGTTTTTTACGAAAGGTATATATAATCAAAATTACGTTTGAGGGTATATTTTTCATATAAATGTCGTATTTATTAGTCATTTATTAACCTCTTTATCACGCATTATAAGCTCATAGACAAAGAATATTAGCTTTATGAGAACAATTATGCAGAAAAAGCTACATTATTTTATTTTTTCATGTAAAATTCTTTGGTATTATTAAAAATGTGTCTATTTTTGCACCATATTTTATGTCGTAAAGATATGAAAATTGAATAAATAAAATGAGGTATAGAAACTCTAACATGAGAAAGTGTCTAGCTACTAAAACAATAGCACGATGTGCGGCGCTCTTTTTATTCTGTTTGCTTCCTTTAAAAGGAATTTGCCAAACAGGAGAAAGTACGGTGAACACTTTAGTAGAAATGGGATTTGAAAATGTAGGGTGGACAGAAGATGGCAAAGAACGTGTATACGTCTTGCAAAATTCTGCGTATCGTCTGAATGGAGTCGGCATTGGCAAAGCGGTAGACATTATTCAAAAAATGGGTTTACCGGATAAAAAGCCATG
>JAGPJJ010000078.1 GCA_018054505.1 Prevotella sp. | reverse complement strand
GGAACACGAATTGCGATGCTATATTTATCCTGATTGATAGCCCATTTTTCCATTGCAATAAGTTCCTCATAACTTGTCGGTGCAAGATAATGCAGATTAGGAATATGACTTATCATCGGAATATCAAAGAAACAAATATGAGTGAAATCATTCATTCCATATATTGAAGCACCAAGAACATTAAATACAGCAGGATTACCATTCACAGCCAAATCCTGACATAATTGATCATAAGTACGCTGAAAGAAGGTTGCAAAATCACTGAATACAGGATGTGCCCCACGCTTGGCCATACCAGAAGCTAAAGCAACAGCCTCCTCTTCGGCAATACCTACGTCAATGAACTGTTTACCAGCCTGCTCTCTTTTCTCTTTGTCATATCCATAACATCTCGGCACACCAGCAGCAATGGCTACTAGTTTTTCGTCGCGCTTCATTTCATCAAGCAGCCAATCACCCAGCATTAAAGAAATATTCTCTCCCCCACTAAGATTCTTTAAGCTACCATCTTCTATATTGAAAGGCATACTCCAATGCCAATTTTCCTTATTATCGACAGCAGGTTTATAACCATGACCTTTTTCTGAATGTATATGTACCACTATTGGATGATCTATATCCTTTACCTTTTTGAAAGCCTCAACAAGTTTAGAGACATCATTACCCTCTTCTACATACATGTAATCAAAGCCCATAGCTTTAAAGAAGTTCAGCTCAGCCTGACCATTGGACTCACGCAACAGTTTCAAGTTCTTATATAGACCACCATGGTTTTCGGCAATACTCATTTCATTGTCATTAACCACAACAATAATGTTTGTACCAATTTCACTTGCTGTATCCAAGCCCTCAAAAGCTTCACCGCCAGAGAGTGATCCATCTCCGATTACGGCAATAACGTTTTCTTTTCCCCCCATTATGTCTCGAGCTTTCTGCAAACCCGAAGCAAGAGCTACTGATGTAGATGTATGACCTATTTCAAAATTATCATACTCAGGATTTTCAAGTGGTGATGAATATCCAGAAATAGCATCCATATCATTAACATCCAAAAATCCTTTTGCACGTCCCGTTAGCATTTTATGAGGATAACTTTGATGACTGATATCAAAAACTATTTTATCTTCCGGAGCATTAAATACATAATGCAATGCTACAGTAGCCTCAGTGAAACCAAGATTTGGCCCAACATGTCCACCATGATTGCTCACACGATTAAGAACTCCAGAACGCACTTCCTCTGCAACAACATTCAGCTGTTCGATGCTTAAGCTTTTAAGATCCTTTGGACTATCAATTTTTTCTATATACATAAATACCTTTAATTATAATCATAATTTTACGGATGCAAAGTTATTCCAAATAATTCAAATTCTCTATAAACAAATTACTGATTAATTTACCAAAAATACGTTTTTGTATTTTCACCTTATTATATTACCTTTGCACCATGGGAATGAAAATAGAAAAAGACAAGAATACGATTAAGCAAATGGTGACATTATATTGTCGTCACAAACTCAACATGACCAAACCCAATGAAGAATACCAAGCACTGATAGATTACTGCAGTCTGCGTCTTGACAAATGTAAATGGGGTGAAAAGAAAATGGCTTGCAAGAATTGCCCAGTACATTGCTACAAACCCGAAATGCGAGAAAAGATAAGAAAGGTTATGATATGGGCAGGACCAAGGATGCTTTTGTATAATCCCATTGCAGCGATAAAACATCTACTAGGGAAATAAAACTTTCTTGCTGGTTTCACTTTTCTTTATTATATTTGCAGATATATATATAAAATCTTATTAGGATGATCGACGATAAAGTTTTGCGTGCATTGCACAAATGCCCTTTATTTGAAGGGATGAACGACATAAGTATAGAACTGACGCTAGGCAGTTCAAGCTATCGATTAGTGGAATATGCCAAACGCGACGTATATACTCTCGCTGGAATGCCATGTAAATTTGCTGACATCGTAATAAGTGGAAGACTTTTATGCAGATTAGTTTCATTGAGCGGGAAGCAAGTTGAAGTTAGTCAACTTAGAGAAGGTGATATCATTGCTCCGGCATTTATATTCTCACATAATCGAGACATGCCTGTGAGTGTAGAGACCGACACAGAAGTGACCATATTGCGAATGACTCCGGAAACATTGAAAAGACTCATAGATACAGACGAGACTATACGAATGAACTTTATTCGTTCACTTTCAGACATTGACGTATTTCTTACTCACAAAATGAAAGTTCTAAGTCTGTTCACTATTCGTGAAAAAGTAGCATATCTTCTTTTAGAACGTGCAGGAGAACAAAATTCTAACACCATACACCTGCATCGAAGTCGTCAGGAAATCGCAGACTCTTTTGGTATACAGAAATTTTCACTATTACGAGTATTAAGTTCGTTTGAAAAAGAGGGTACAATAAGAATAGACGGTAAAACGATTGAAATTCTAAACAGAGAAAATCTAAGATAGTATCAAATGTTCCACAAATTAGCAAATTGTTCAAACAAGCTCAATATTCGATTTAATAATCCATTTTATTACGAACCTGACCAGCTCTGTCTAAAAGCCGTTGAAGAAGTCAAGACTTGGATAGAGAATGCAGACGCAAACTTCAGATTGGAAATAGAACAGGGTAAGATGTTTGGTGTTCTTATTGTGGAAAAGAATAATGATTTAGGATTTATTGCCGGCTACAGCGGACAAATATGTGGACGAAGTGACTGGGATAATTATGTTCCTGCAGTGTTTGACTATCTGCAACCCGGCGGATATTTCAAAAGACATGAAACAGAAATATCTTCAATAAACAATGCAATTACATCACTAGATCGCTGTGATGAAAAAAGGAAAGCTATTACAGAGCTACAATCAACATGCAATGAAGCAGAATCAGAAACCGAGAAATACAAAGAGCATATAAAAAAAGTGAAGGCTGAACGTCCCGAAAGGCAACCATTGTCAGAGGAAATGATTCGCCAATCACAATTCATGAAAGCAGAACTTCACAGAATCAAGAAAAGATATTCTGCACTGATTGCCGACAAACAATCAATTGTGGATAGCATTAACAACAAAATAAACATATTAAAACAAGAGCGTCGTCAGAAAAGTGACAAACTTCAACGTTGGCTTTTCAAACAATTCAAGATGCTAAATGCCAAAGGCGAACAAAAGAACCTTATTGACATATTCTACAATTACAATGATCAACATGCAATTCCTCCAGCAGGAAGCGGAGAATGCTGTGAACCAAAGATGTTGCAATATGCCTTTTTACACGAAATGCGCCCTATCAGCATGGCTATGTTTTGGTGGGGAAAAAGTCCAAAAGAAGAAATAAGACACCATCTGCATTTTTATCCAGCATGCAACAACAAGTGCAAGCCCATATTAAAATGGATGCTTCAAGGTGTTGATGTAGAAGAAAATCCGCTTGAAAGTGACGACAACCGCTCATTGGAAATCATATACGAGGACGAAGATATTGCCATCGTAAACAAACCTGCAGGAATGTTAAGTGTTCCTGGTAAGAGTAATAGGCAAAGCGTTTATAGTATCATGAGAGACAGATATAAAGGCAACACAGACAGTCCACTTATTGTACACCGACTAGACATGGCAACTAGCGGTCTGCTAATTATTGCACGCACAATGGATGCATATCTTGACATCCAAAAACAGTTTAAACTGCATCAAGTTCACAAGAAATACATAGCATGTCTAAGTGGATTACACTCTAATGATAAAGATGGAACTATATCACTACCATTGCGACCAGACATAAACGATCGTCCTAGACAGCTCGTTGATCATATCAATGGAAAAGAAGCTATAACAAAATATCATTTCACAGCATCTGACCGAGTGGAACTATATCCTCAAACTGGCAGAACTCACCAGCTGCGAATGCATTGTGCTCATCATGAAGGTTTGGCAAACCCGATAAAAGGAGATGAATTATACGGCAAGAAAGACAAACGATTATATCTACATGCAGAAGAACTGACCTTTATTCATCCTACTTCTAAAAAGGAAGTTACCTTCTTCCATAAAGCTGATTTTTAAATACCATTGTCTCGATTTGAACAATAATACCACTTTTTGAACTATTTTTATGTAATAAGGATTGTAAATATCCTAATTTTGCATATATAAAATCAAAAAAACAAGATAACATGAAAAAAATTGCAGCGACAGCGCTAATAATGCTTATGTCTCTTGGCACAGCTTGTGCACAACAAAACATATTGGAGACTGCACAAAAGGTAAATAATTATTTCATGAAGAAGTATGCTGACCCTACAGTACCTACATTCGTGAAAAAAGAAAGAGCCAGTAGTTTATGGACACGCGCCGTATACTATGAAGGATTGATGTCTTTATATACCATAGACAAACAAAAAAGATATCTTGAATATACAGATACATGGGGAAGCTTTCATAAGTGGACTCCACGTAACGGTACAAACACGACAGATGCTGATGACCAATGCTGTGCTCAGACATATCTTGACAGATACAAAATGACAGGCAACAGCGAAATGATTGACATGGTGAAGGAAAATCTTGACAAGCAAATGACAACTGGTAAAGTTGACTATTGGACATGGATTGATGCCATTCAGATGTCAATGCCTGTTTATGCAAGAATGTATAACATCACAAAAGATAGAAAATACATTGACTATGCGATGAAATCATACAACTGGAGTCGCAACACTTGTGGCGGTGGACTTTTCAACACCAAAAATGGTTTATGGTGGAGAGACAAGGACTTTGTTCCACCATACAAAGAACCAGATGGAAAAGACTGCTACTGGAGTCGTGGTAACGGTTGGGTATATGCAGCACTTGTAAGGGTGATGAATGAACTTTCGCCTAAAGACAAATACTATAAACAACTTAAAAACGATTTCTTGAAAATGAGTGTCGGCATACTTAACTGCCAACATAAGGATGGTTTCTGGTATCCAAGTCTTGTATCAACAAACTATGCCGGTAAAGAAATGACAGGTACAGCTCTATTCCTTTACGGTATGAGTTGGGGTATAAATAAGGGGTATCTTAACAAGAATGTTTATCTTCCAGCTTGCAAAAAAGCATGGAAGGCACTTGAGCAATGTGCTCACGAAGATGGTTTCATCGGTTGGAATCAAGGAACAGGAAAAGACCCTTCAGCTGGGCAACCTGTAACATTTACAAGCGTACCTGATTTTGAAGACTACGGAACTGGTTGTTTTCTACTTGGAGCTTCTGAATATTATAAACTAAACAAGAAATGAAAAGAATATTATTATGTGTTATATGCGCTATCGCAACACTGAGCATATATTCACAATCATGGCCAAAACAGCTACCTGAAGCACGTCCAGGCACACGCTGGTGGTGGTTTGGTTCTGCAGTAGACTCTACAAATCTGAAATGGAATCTATCAGAATATGCATCACATGGTATTGGAGCTGTAGAAATAACTCCAATATATGGTGTACAGGGTAATGAAAAAAACGAATTGCGTTACCTTTCACCTGAATGGATGAAGGCCATAAGATATACAGAATGCCAAGCAAAAGCTAATAATATTGAGGTTGACATGGCTACAGGCACAGGATGGCCTTTCGGCGGTCCTTGGGTTCCAATCAACGAAGCTGCATGCAAAGCTGTATTTGTTGATACACTTGTAAATATCAAAACAAAAATAAAAGATATAGCCTTTGCTGTACCCAACAAGGAAAAATCTATTGCTACACTTCAAAAGGCAATGGAATTCAAATCTGATATAAAAGGTAAGAAAAGAGTTATCGCATTATATATTAGCAGAACACGTCAGATGGTAAAACGTGCGGCTCCTGGTGGTGAAGGATATGTGATAGACCATTTTGACAAGAATGCCGTGATGCATTATCTTGCACATATAGATAGTGCTTTCAATGCCAGCAACACTCCATACCCACATACTTTTTTCAATGATAGCTATGAGGTGTTTGGGGCAGACTGGACACCAACACTACTTGATGAGTTTGCAAAACGCAGAGGATACAAACTAGAGACATGCTTTGACAAATTACTAGACGGAGACAGTAAGACTTTATCTGATTATCGTGAAACGTTGAGCGACATGCTATTGGAAAATTTCACGAATCAATGGACAGCATGGGCACATAGCCACGGAGCTATAACAAGAAATCAGGCACACGGAAGTCCTGCTAATCTAATAGATTGTTATGCTTCTGTTGATATTCCCGAAATAGAAGGATTCGGATTATCAAACTTCGGAATAAAAGGATTACGCAAAGATCCTGGAATGACCAGAACTAATTTCAGCGATTTAAGTATGCTTAAATATGCACCTTCAGCAGCGCATATCACAGGAAAAATCAGGCACACGGAAGTCCTGCTAATCTAATAGATTGTTATGCTTCTGTTGATATTCCCGAAATAGAAGGATTCGGATTATCAAACTTCGGAATAAAAGGATTACGCAAAGATCCTGGAATGACCAGAACTAATTTCAGCGATTTAAGTATGCTTAAATATGCACCTTCAGCAGCGCATATCACAGGAAAGCAGTTCACATCAAGTGAAACATTCACCTGGCTTACTGAGCACTTCCGTACATCATTGAGCCAGATGAAACCAGATATGGACCTCATGTTCTGTGCAGGAGTAAACCACATGTTCTTTCATGGAACAGCATACAGTCCTAAGGATGCAGAATGGCCGGGTTGGAAATTCTATGCATCAGTAGACATGAGCCCTACTAATTCTATATGGCGTGACGCTCCTTATCTTATGAGTTATATCACTAGATGTCAAAGTTTTCTTCAATGGGGACAGCCAGACAACGACTTCATCGTATATCTGCCAGTAAGAGATATGTGGAGAAAAAATAACGAGCAAAGACTTATGCAGTTTGACATACATAGTATGGCAAAGAAAGCTCCGGAATTTATTAAGGCAATCATGAAAATTGACTCACTGGGTTATGACTGCGATTATATAAGTGATCGTTATCTACTTTCAACAACATGCGAAAATGGAGTTTTGAAGACGGTTGGTGGCACAAAATACAAAGCTTTGATAATACCAGGAAATAATATAATGACTCCTGAAGTCAAAGCACATTTGGCAGAACTTGAAAAACTAGGTGCACATATAATAATAGGTGTAGATTCAAAGAAAATGTCTGATTGCGGCGTTCCTGAACAAATTAAACTTCAGGCAGGTATAAAAATGATACGCCGAAGTAACCCTACAGGTTATCACTACTTCATGTCAAACTTAACGCCAAACGATATTGACTGCTACATGCCACTCGCTACTGAGTTTAAAAATGCAGCTTGGTTTAACCCTATGAATGGAGACATTCATGAAGCTAGCATAATTAATGGTAAAGTTAGAATTAAACTAAGAAGCGGCGAATCGGCAATTCTGCAAACATACCGAACAGGGAATCAAGACGAAACGACACACAAGGATGTTATCAAGCAAAACAAAGCTAAGATAAAACTCACGAACAATAAATGGCAATTAAGTTTCATTGAAGAGGCACCAAAGGTTTCAAAAACGTATAATCTTGACTCATTGCAATACTGGCAGAATATAGACAACGAAACTGCTGTCACAATGGGAACTGGTGTATACACTACTAGCGTAAAACTTAATAACGCACAGTCGAAGATGCATTGGAGTATTAATCTTGGAGATGTGCGTGAAAGTGCAAGAGTTTATATTAATGGTGAATTCATTGGTTGTTCATGGGCAGTTCCATATATATTAGACTGTAAGAATCTTTTGCATAAAGGAAACAACACAATACGCATAGAAGTTACAAATCTTCCAGCCAACCGCATTTCAAATCTTGATAAGCAAGGAGTGAAATGGCGTATAATGAAAGAAATAAATATCGTAGATTTAAACTACCAGAAAACTACCTATGCTGATTGGAAACCTGTAGACAGTGGAATAAATAATGTTACGTTGACAATAGACTTTTAGATTATAGTATACAAATAATTTAAGGCTCAACACTTTATGAATAATTCGTAACAGTGTTGAGCCTTAATACTTAGTAGACATCTAGTCTATAACTATATCTAATTATATATTTTTATTAAGGCCACAAAAATGGTCTGTGACTTGGGATCGTAATATAAAGTTACTATCACTACCCACAAGAAACTTTATTGTGGTTAAAAACGATGAGACTTACAAAATAACTTTAAGAAAACATTATTTCAAGAAAAAAGTAAATACACTTTCTTTTATTCGAAAAAAGCATTAACTTAGCAGCGCTTAACATATAAACACAAGAATATTATGGCACAGAAAAAAGAAATCGATGCATACCGCATGGCTGTTTTGAAAGTTATGATGGAAGCAAAAAAAGAGAACGGAGAACCTCGGTTTGATGAAACAGAAGCAATAAGCACATTAGACATTCTATCAGATGCTGATATTGAATTTGGAATGCCGTTTAATACTCCCCAGGAAACTGCAGAAATGTTGATGGAGAATTAATAATAGGCAAAAAAAAATCGGTGAAGATTTCTCTCCCCGACCACTGGTGGGCCGCCTGTCGGCGCCACCGTCATTCTGTAACTAAACAATCTTAAAACCTAAAACTAATAACTAAAAACCTAAAACTTTAATCTTTGTTACCTTTAACAATTTTCCTTTTACCTTTCACTAATACCGTTTATCCTTATTTCAATCTTACTTTTACCTTAACTAATACCTTGTATATCCTATTGAATCAATCTAAGTACCTTTATTACCTATTTGTCTTTTGACAATGCAAAGATAGAGATAATTCCACTATGCACAATAACAAAGTATATGTTTTAGTAAAAAACAACGTATTATTTGATATAAATCAAGTGTGTGTGTCCGCACACAATATGTTTTTTAGCATTATAAACTGTCATTTGATCCTTTTTAATTTGATAAGGGAATCATGATATATGACACATAAGCGTAGATAAACATACATAATAATTTATTAAT
>JAGPJJ010000077.1 GCA_018054505.1 Prevotella sp. | reverse complement strand
TTTGGGCATATATCATTCAACTCACATTTTGTACATTCAGGCTTAAGGCTCTTGCATGTGTATCTACCATGTAAAAGTAACCAATGATGAGCATTTGCTACTTCATCCTCAGGGATATATTTAAGTAGTGCACATTCTACTTTAAATGGAGTATTAGCATCTGCTGGAACTAGACCCAATCTGTGGCTTACTCTGTATACATGTGTGTCAACGGCAAGAGTAGGTTTGCCAAACCATACTGCTTGAATGACATTTGCCGTTTTTCTTCCTACTCCAGGAAGCTTAATTAAATCATCAGTATTGTCTGGTACTTCACCATCAAAGTCACTAACCAACATCTTGGACATCTCTGAAAGGTGATTTGCTTTTGCATTTGGATAGTTTACGCTTTTTACTAATTCAAAAATGTCATCAACGTCAGCCTCAGCCATTTCCTTTGCTGTGGGATATTGCTTAAACAGTTTTGGAGTAACCATGTTTATACGTTTATCAGTGCACTGTGCACTGAGTAGAGTTGCAACAAGTAATTGAAATGCGCTCCCAAAATCTAATTCGGTCGTTACATTTCCCATTTTTTTGTTGAAGTAATCTAAAATATAGTTGAATCTTTCTTTTCTTGTCATGTTGCAAAAATACAAAAAAATAGTATCTTTGCAACAGAATAATCAAAATATTAAACGATGGATGCTAAAAGAATATTGAATTTCCTAAGTGAAGTTTCTAAAAACAATAATCGTGATTGGTTTCATTCTCATAAGGATGAATATGATCGTTGTAAGGCTGAATTTGAGGATGGTGTAACCAAAGCAATTGCTGCCATATCACAGTTTGATCCTTCTGTTTCACACATAACAGCAAAGGATGCATGTTTTCGTTTTTATCGTGATGTTCGTTTCAGAGAAGATAAGCGACCATACAAGGATCATTTCGGTGCTTATATAAGTGCACATGGACGAAAATCTCTTCATGCGGGATATTATATACATCTACAGCCAGAAGCCTGTCTCGTTTCTGCAGGAGCATATTGGTTGCCTACAAATATTCTTACGTCGTGCAGAAATGAAATAATGGGAAATATTGATGAGTGGCGTAAGTGCGTAGATAATGGCAAATTTATTAATCTATTTGGTTATCCTAACGAGGGGGATTGGGAAAAGCATAATGGAAAAGGATTTGGTCTTACTCATCTTAAAACCTCACCAAAAGGTTTCCCTCGTGATTATGAGTTCATAGAGTATCTTAAAATGAAGGATTATGCTTGTTGGAAATATGTTACCGATGATTATTATGAAGGTGATGGCTGGCTAGAAAACGTGGTAGATATTTTCAAGACAGCCAAACCTATGATGGATTTTATGAATAATGTTATTGATGATTATGAATAAATTCCTCAGCCCTTCTTAAATCTTCAGGTGTATCAATGCCTACAGTTTCAGCATTCGTCAGTCCCACTTTTATCTTGTAGCCGTTTTGTAACCAGCGTAACTGTTCGAGACTTTCTGCAAGTTCTAATTCTGATTGAGGTAATTTGGTTATCTCATTTAAAACGCTTGCTCTGTATGCATAGATACCAAGATGTTTCAAGAAAGTATGTTTTTTTAGCCATTCATTTTTTTCAACACCACGTATAAATGGTATTATGCTGCGACTGAAATACATAGCATATCCATTATTATCAATAACGATCTTTGGTGAGTTGGGATTTTCCACAGCTTCAATGCTTTCAAAAGGCTTACCAAGCGTAGCAATCTGCGTTATCTGGTCATCAAAGCATTTGCAGAGAGTTTCAATTTGAGACTTTTGTATGAAAGGTTCATCTCCTTGTATGTTTACAACGACATCAAAATTTCCACCAACCTTTAGAAGTGCTTCTTCAATTCTGTCAGTACCGCTGTGATGTTCTGTTGATGTCATTACGGCTTTTCCGCCAAATTCTTCAACCTTATTATATATTCTTTCATCATCTGTCGCAACATATACGGCGTCAAGAACTTTTGATGCCTGCTCATATACATGTTGTATTACTGGCTTGCCTGCCAAAAGTGCAAGTGGCTTGCCCGGAAAACGTGTGGAAGCGTATCGGGCTGGGATTAATCCTATAAATTTCATCTTCCTTTTTTGTTGTTTGTTGCTGCAAAATTAATAAAAAATACTAACTTATTTTGCTATTCACCATTATTTTGTTAACTTTGGGCTTGAAACTATAATTTGGAATACAGTGAAAAAACTTATAATATTAATTATATCCTTAATTCTACCGTTTATGGCCACAGCACAGAAGATAGTTCTAGGCTCGTGTACGACTCATGACGGCGGTCAATATAAGGGACAAATGATGAATGGAAAGCCCAACGGCAAAGGTAATACTGTCTTTAAAAACGGTGACAGTTATGTCGGTGAGTATATAAAAGGTAAGCGTGATGGATATGGCGTTTACACTTTTTCTGATGGAGAAAAGTATGAGGGACAATGGTTTCAGGATCAACAACATGGTCGTGGAACTTTCTATTTTTCTAACAACAACAAGTATGTAGGTCTATGGTTCCGTGATTTTCAGCAGGGACAAGGTATCATGTATTATTATAATGGTGATAAGTATGAAGGCGCTTGGTCTCAAGATAAACGTGAGGGTAAGGGACGTTATACTTATTCTAGTGGCGCATATTATGATGGTATGTGGAAAGATGATCAAAAGTGCGGACATGGCTTTTTTGATTGGGGCGATGGTACAACCTATGATGGTATGTGGGCTAATAATCAACGTTCTGGAAAGGGTACAAATAAATATGCTGATGGTGATGTATATATTGGTAATTGGGCTGATGATATACAGAATGGAAGCGGAATATACAAGTTTCAGAATGGTGATGTATATGAGGGCGATTATGCTCAAGGCGAACGTACCGGCGAAGGAATATTTAAGTATGCTTCGGGTGATCGTTATACTGGTCATTTTAATGAAGGTGCCAAGGATGGCATGGGTACATACGAATGGCGTACCGGCGATGTGTATGTTGGCTTATGGAAAAATGATTTACAGAATGGCCATGGTAAACTTACAAAGAAAAACGGTGATGTGTTCGAAGGTGACTTTAAAAGCGGACATATTGATGGAGAAGTTATTATCCATTACGCAAATGGAAGTCGTTTCAAGGGAACATATAAAAATGGTCTTCGCAATGGTGATGCCATAGAAGAGGACAAGGATGGAAACCGTTTTGAGGGTTCTTATGTTGACGACGTTCGCGACGGACGTTTTGTTGAGAAAGATCGTAATGGAAACGTTACGAAAACTGGTCACTATGAGACGGGTAAGTTATTTCTAGACTAAGACAAAAATATTATAAAAACAACAACTTAAAACATAGAAATCATGATTATTGATAGAATTGAGAACCTAAGTAAATATATAAGTTTAAATCCTTTGTTTGCTGATGTAGTGAAGTTTTTGGAAAGCAATGACCTCAATACTCTCGAACAAGGCAAACATGAGATTAAAGGAACTGATTTGTTTGTGAACGTTCAGGCAGGTCCTGGAAAGAAATTGCAAGATGCTGTTCTTGAGTATCACAAGAAAATGATAGATATTCAAATACCTCTAAGTGATTCTGAGACCTTCGGATATACTCCTGTAGACGAATTACCAGAGGCTGAATTTGACGAACAAAAAGATATTGCTAAAATTCCTGATTTGAAGTCTCAGACTTATGTTACTGTAAATCCAGGACAAATGGCTATCTTTTTCCCACAGGATGGTCATGCACCATGTATATCTGAATCTGACTGCTTAAGAAAAGTCATTTTCAAGATTCTAGTATAATATATAAAAAAATATGGTAACAATGAATGCTACTAAAAAGAAGGTTGCTGCAAAAACAACTAAAAAGACTTCGGCAGGTGGACATATTGGACTTGTGAAAAACGATCCATATCTAGAACCTTACGAAGATGCTATTCGTGGACGTCACGATAGTGTATTGCGTAAATTGGCCCAGTTTACTAAAGGCGGTAAGAAAAGTCTTGCTGATTTTGCCGCCGGATACGAATATTATGGGCTTCATATGTTGAGTAAGGAATGGGTGTTCCGTGAGTGGGCACCTAATGCTACTGCAATCTATCTCGTTGGTGATTTCAATGATTGGAAAGAGAATGAAAAGTTTCTAGCCCATCGTATTGAAGGAACGGGTGATTGGGAACTTCGCGTACCCCAAAAATGCATTCATCATGGAGACTTCTTCAAGATGCATGTAAAATGGAATGGCGGCGAAGGTGAACGTATACCAGCTTGGGCAACGCGTGTTGTTCAAGATGAAAATACGCATATATTTTCTGCACAGGTATGGACTCCTGAACAAACTTTCCAATGGAATACCAAGCCTTTTTCTCCATCAACTTCACCGTTGCTTATTTATGAATGTCATATCGGCATGGGACAGGATGCCGAAAAAGTTGGTACATATACTGAATTTAAGGACAACGTCTTGCCACGAATTGTGAAGGACGGTTACAACTGTATTCAGATTATGGCGATACAGGAGCATCCGTATTATGGTTCTTTCGGTTATCATGTAAGTTCTTTCTTTGCCCCTTCCAGTCGTTTTGGAACTCCAGAGGAGTTAAAAGCTTTGGTTGATGCTGCGCATTCTAAGGGTGTTGCCGTGATTATGGATATTGTCCATTCTCATGCTGTTAAAAATGAAATAGAGGGTTTAGGCAATCTTGCCGGTGACCAGAATCAGTATTTTTATCCAGGAGAACGCCGTGAACATCCTGCATGGGATAGTCTTTGTTTTGATTACGGCAAGGATAATGTTACCCATTTCCTTTTGAGTAATTGCAAATATTGGCTGTCTGAATTCCATTTCGATGGATTCCGCTTCGATGGTGTAACGTCAATGCTTTATTACAGCCATGGTCTCGGTGAGGCTTTTGGTGGATATGGCGACTATTTTAATGGTCGTGAAGATGATAATGCAATTTGTTATCTTACATTGGCAAATGTACTTATTCACGAAGTTAACCCCAAAGCCATCACCATAGCTGAAGAAGTTAGTGGCATGCCTGGGTTAGCAGCTAAGTTTGAGGACGGGGGATTTGGATTTGATTATCGTATGGCGATGAACATTCCTGATTTCTGGATAAAGTCGATAAAAGAATTGAAAGACGAGGATTGGAAGCCAAGTTCTATATTTTGGGAAGTAAAAAATCGTCGTTCTGATGAAAAAACAATATCATATTGCGAGAGTCATGATCAGGCATTGGTAGGCGATAAGACAATCATATTCCGTCTTATTGATGCTGATATGTATTGGCATTTCAAACATGGTGATGAGAATGACAAGGTTTATCGTGGTATAGCTCTCCATAAGATGATAAGGCTTGTTACGGCATCAACAATAAATGGTGGCTATCTCAATTTCATGGGTAATGAATTTGGACATCCTGAATGGATAGACTTTCCACGAGAAGGAAATAATTGGAGCCATAAATATGCTCGTCGACAGTGGAACCTTGTTGATAATAAGGACTTGGATTATCATTATCTTGGTGATTTCGACCGTGAAATGCTGAAGGTGATAAAGAGCGAGAAAAATCTTATACGTACTCCAGTTCAGGAAATGTGGCACAACGATGCCGATCAAATATTGGCTTATATGCGTGGAGATCTTCTCTTTGTATTCAACTTTTCGCCAAACCGTTCATTTACAGATTATGGTTTCCTTGTTCCTACAGGCAGCTATGATGTTGTGCTTGATACCGATAATAAAAAATTTGGTGGTAATGGCTTGAATGATGATTCAATGATGCACCTCACGAGTTATGATTCTTTATATGTTAATGAGCGTAAGGAATGGCTGAAACTCTACCTTCCTGCTCGCTCAGCATTGGTATTACGTAAAAATTGATAAAATATTCATTATATAATAATGTCGAACTATTCTGTTAAAGATGGCACTTGTGTGATTAGAGTTGCTTGTGCCGTCTTATTTGTTTCTTTTACGTTTCTGTATCTTTATGATTATCAGGATGATATCTTAGCAATGGCGCAGCATGTGTTGTCTGATGGACTTACACATTATAATCGCACAATTGGAGCTGTTCTTATTACTCTTGTTTTGTGGCTATTGCAGATTGGTTTCTATGCACTGTTCCGTTTGCGAGGTCGTGCACATGCAATTACATTCTTCCCATCGTTGCTCACGCTTGCAGTTATCACTTCGCCAGACAATTCTATTGACGAGGGTTTTACTTTCGGCGCATGGCTTGTGGCGTGGCCTGTTCTTATGGTTATTTGCATAGGTGTCATGTGGTATGCGCGTCAAGTACAGCCATATGAACCTGTAGATTCTTCACATGGATTTCTTTCTCGTCGTGCATGGATAAACTATGCAACGATGTGCTTTATGTTTGTTTTTGTGGCTTTATTTAGCAATCATAATGATGTATTTCATTATAGAATGCATGTTGAAAGTTGCCTTAATGATAGCCTATTTGATGAAGCATTGGCAACGGGGGATAAATCAAATAAAACAGATTCAAGTCTCACTTGTCTCCGAATCCATGCTCTAGCACTAAAGAATCAGTTGGGAGACCGATTGTTTGAATATCCATTGATTGGTAAATCTGACGCAATGCTTCCTAATGGTAAGAGTGTGAAATATCTTATGTATCCTGAAAAGAATTTGTATAAAAATCTAGGATGTTGGTTAAAACAGCATATGACAACGATGCACTATCTTAAATTCGTTCATCGTCATAAACTTGCTACCAAGTCTGCGCATGACTATTTGCTTTGCGCCTATCTTCTTGATGGTAATTTAGATGCTTTTGTACATTCTTTAGGTTTGTATTATAATATTCACAGTCAGATGCCAAAGCATTATCGTGAAGCACTTACTTTGTATAATCATTTGCGTTCTAATCCTTATATATCATATCGCAGTACGGTAATGGAAACTGATTTCCAGGATTTTCAAACTCTGATTCATAAATATAATGATCCGGTTGAACGTGCTGCAGCATTGAGAGATACTTTTGGCAATACATACTGGTGGTATTATTACAATCAGTATTCTTGTAAGTCAAAGTAAAATTTATAAGTTTACGTTATGATCTCAGCAATAGATTTCCCTACAGAAAATGATCAGAACTTTAATGATGATTTAAAGGTTACTGAAGTGAAGGTTTCTAGTGGAAAGCTATTGTTGTATGATAAGTTTCCTTCCAACTTAATTAGTCAAAGGAAAGTATATGTCTGGTTGCCTGATGATTATTCTGAAAAAAAGAAATATGACGTAGTGTATATGCATGATGGCCAGATGCTTTTTGATGAAAGTATCACATGGAATCATCAAAAGTGGGGTGTTGACGAGACTGTTTCTTCACTTATTAGTTCAGATAAAGTAAACGATTGTATTATTGTTGGTATTTGGTATATAACTGATAAGAGAATGGACGATTATTTTCCTCAAAAGATACTGAAGTATATGCATGCTGATGAATATACAGAATTCTGTAAGAAATTTAATCCTCTTGACTTCCATGCAGATAATTATCTTCAGTTTATTGTATCTGAGTTAAAACCCTATATTGATAGCCATTTCTCAACATCCATTAACAGGGAAAATACTTTTTTAATGGGGGCTAGTATGGGAGGATTAATATCGCTTTATGGTGTTTGTGAGTATCCTGATATATTTGGAGGGGCAGGATGCTTATCTTTGCACACACTCATAGTTACTCAAAAATTAAGCACAGAACATATTACAAGAATTGCTTCACAAGCATTTTGTAGATATCTTAAAGAGAATTTGCCGAAGACCAACAGTTCGCGAATTTATATAGATTATGGCAATAAGACATTAGATTCAAAGTATGTATCATCTCAACCAAAAATTGATGAAATACTGCGTGATGCAGGTTGGGAAGTGCCATATTGGACTACAAATTTCTATCCAGGAATGGCACATTGCGAAAATGATTGGGCATCAAGATTATTTGTGCCATTAATGTTTCTTCTAGGAAAGTAGATTGCGATAATCTATGATAATGATTCTTTGTTTATTGGAATATCAATATCACCAAATTCGATCATTGCATTAAATAGTCTTATAGCCTTATATTTGTAAATATCGTTCTCAAGAATATTCTTTTCTTTAATGATGCCTTTCTCAATGAGTAAAGCTCTTTTTGTTCCTTTAAGTAAAGGGTGCTTAGGAGTATACCAACTATGTCCGTCAAATAGGGCTATATTTGTGAAAGAAGAATCTGTAAGGAGACTATTTTTCGAAATGATAATATCATCGCAATCTCCTTTTTTATCTGCTAAAGCATTAATTGCAGAACGATCCGCACTTTTAAACCGATATTCTATATTACTGTCAGAAACGATCTTTAGTCTTTTGATATTTCGCATAGCATATTTGGAATATGATACGTCTTCAATACCATCTTTTCCATATAGCACACGAACTTTAATAATATCATTATTATTTTCTTGCGGAATAATATAATCGTTCAAGTCTATATTTTTATCCGTTTGCCAGAAATAATGTCGTGTGTTATTTAATCTGTCGTTATGATAAGATAGATTACAAACACATCCATTAATCATTTTTATTGTTTCTACAAATTGGTACATATATTTTCTGTTTTATTTCGTCGTATTCTTTGTCGTATTCACTCTTGGATGTTATTCCACCACCACTTTTAAAGACGTATCCTTGTTTTCTTTTCTCAATAAATCTTATCATTACAGCGCTATCAATATTCCCGTTGATACATATTCCCATAGTTCCTGTATAGAATTCTCTTTGGTAGTTTTCTGCTTCCTCAATAATCTCTACAGTCTTTTTCTTTGGAGCTCCTGTAATTGATCCTGCAGGAAGTTGTGATGAGATGATATCTCCAATATGTTGTTGATAGTCATTGAATAGCTGTCCACTGATTTGTGAACTTGTTTGTATAATTTTGCCTGTATTATTTGATATATAATCTCACTAGTGTCTCTTAAAATTATTTAAATTCAAAGTTAAAGTTCTCATGCACAACGTTTTAGCCCAGCGACACCCTGTCCGGGTTTTGAAATGCTTACCTTTGCATCCGATTCAAAATCGGAGCAG
>JAGPJJ010000076.1 GCA_018054505.1 Prevotella sp. | reverse complement strand
TATTCAGCAATTATTCTTTATGATTTAGAATGGCAGATCGTCAGCACTTTCTGCTTTGTCATTATTCTGCATTGGAGGGAATGGAGCCTGAGCATCAGGAGCTGCATTAAAAGCTGCAGGAGCTGCGCCAGCACCTAAAGTTGCAGGATCAACAAGGCGAACATCAAACGCACGAATACTGTTAAACCAACGACCATTATATTCATGAGCATCAATATCAAAAGATACCAAAACTTCCTGTCCTACTTGGATATTAAAACGCTGCAAACGCTCCACACCAAATACAGAGAATACCATTTTGTGAGGATATGATTCATGAGTTTCAATAACAAAATCCTGTGATTTCCATTCTCCACGGCTAGAAACTCCACTACGCTCTGGTAGAGCGACGATTACTTTACCTTGTAATTCCATAATTTATATATATTATTTTAAGTATAGCTTACGACAAAGTGAAAGATTTTATAAATCCCACTTCAGTTTGCGAAATTACTAAAATAGTTCTAATAAATGAAATATTTTATGCGTTTTTTTTGTTTTAAACAATCGTTTTTAGTATTTTTGTAATCTGAAAAATATAATAATTAGAACAATAACGAATAAAAAAAATAATAATGAGATTCACATTATCAAGCGGAACACTAAACGCACGCCTTCAATCACTTTCTAAAGTGATTAATAGCAAGAATTCTATTCCTATTCTCGACAGCTTCCTTTTCGAAGTAAGTAACAATGAACTAAAAATAACTGCATCAGACAACGAGAACGTTATGACATCATCGGTTACACTTGATCAGTGTGACGGAGAAGGTAGTTTTGCAGTTCCAAACCGCACAATACTTGATGCTGTAAAGGAACTTCCAGAGCAGCCTTTATCATTTGATGTTGACACAGAGGCTCTTACAATAAAGATTCTCTATCAGAACGGTATGTACAACTTCACAGCACAGAATGCTGATGAATATCCACATACGCAAACTGTTCCTGATAGTGCAACCGTTATCACGATTGAATCTACAGCACTCATCAATAATATTACACGTTCGTTATTCGCTACTGCTCAAGATGAGTTAAGACCAGTAATGAATGGTATTTACTTTGATTTGACGACAGATTATCTAGCTATTGTAGCTACAGATGGTCATAAGCTTGTACGCAATCAAAATTATAACATAAAGAGTGAGACTCCAGCATCATTCATATTGCCAAAGAAACCTGCAACATTGTTGAAGAATGTTCTTAGCAAAGACGGAAGTGATGTTGTTATCAAATTCGACGATCGTTGTGCTGAAATCAAATTCACAGATGGTCTATTGTCATGCCGCCTGATTGAAGGTAATTACCCTAACTACAACAGCGTAATTCCACAGAATCCAAACAACATGAACATTGACCGCAAGAGTCTTATTGGAGCTCTTCGCCGTGTACTTCCATTTGCAAGCGAAAGCAGTCAGTTGATACGTTTTCATATTGAGGCTGGAAAGCTTGAAGTATCTTCAGAAGACATTGACTTCGCTACAAGTGCAAAGGAGCAGATAACATGTGAATATAGCAGTAACCCAATCAACATTGGTTTCAAGGGTAGCTCATTACAAGAAATTCTTAGCAATATTGAAAGTGATGAAGTCATATTCCAGTTGGCTGATCCAAGCAGAGCTGGAGTAATTGTACCAGCAGAGCAACCAGAGAATGAAAATATTCTCACGCTGATTATGCCTATGTTGCTAAACGACTAATATATCAATATTTAAATTAATATATCTTGAAACTAAATATTACAAAGCCCCTAATTGTCTTCGATTTAGAGACTACGGGGCTTGATATTGTAAACGACAGAATAATACAACTATCATATATAAAGGTTAATCCTGATGGTAGTGAAGACAGAGGTGACTATTTGGTAAATCCACAAAAGCATATACCAACTGAGGTTGTTGCTTTGACAGGCATTGACGACGAAAAAGTTAAAGATGCTCCTACTTTCAAGGAGTTGGCATCTGAATTAAGTGAAAACTTTAAAGGATGCGACTTTGCAGGATTTAATTCAAATAGATTTGATGTACCTATGCTGGCTGAGGAATTTTTGCGTGCAGGTATTGACTACGACTTCTCTAAAAGCAGATTAATTGATGCACAGACAATATTCCACAAAATGGAAAAACGCAATCTTGCTGCTGCATATAAATTCTACTGCGGAAACAAGATGGAAGACGATTTCGAAGCGCATCGTGCTGATCAAGACACAGAAGCTACATATCGTGTGCTCATGGGAGAACTTGAAATGTACACATCTGAGAAACAGGAAGAACCAGAGAGAGTATTGCCAAATGATATGGACTATCTTGCTGAATTCTCAAAGCAAAATGACAATGTAGATTTTGCCGGAAGAGTTGTATGGCGTCCTATTACTGATAAGGATGGTAATCCAATCACAGACAAACATGGAAATATTGAAAAGCAAGAAGTATTTAACTTTGGAAAATACAAAGATATGCCTGTTGCTGAGGTATTGAAAAAAGACCCAGGTTACTACTCTTGGATGCTTGGAGCCGACTTCCCAAACAATACCAAACAGATTCTTACTCGTATTAGATTAAGAGAATTCAACAATAGATAATGCTAAAAGGAAAAAAAATAGTATTAGGAATTACAGGTTCAATAGCAGCCTACAAATCGTGCCTCATCATTCGCGAACTTATAAGACGCGGTGCTGAGGTACAAGTTGTTATTACCCCTGCAGGAAAGGAATTTATAACACCAATAACACTGTCTGCCCTTACTCACAAACCAGTAATCAGTGATTTCTTCTCACAACGTGACGGCACATGGAATTCACATGTTGACCTTGGTCTATGGGCTGACGCTATGATTATTGCACCATGCACGGCAAGCACCATTGGGAAAATGGCTAATGGAATAGCCGACAACATGCTAATTACTACATATCTTAGCATGAAAGCTCCTGTGTTCATTGCACCGGCTATGGACCTCGATATGTATAAGCATCCATCAACACAAGAGAATCTGAAAAAGTTGAAGGAGTTTGGAAATCATATCATAGAACCAACTAGCGGTTACTTAGCAAGTGGACTAGAAGGCAAGGGACGCATGCAGGATCCCCTAAAAATTACTGATACTATTGACAGATATTTAAGCAAGAAAGATCTTGCCGGCAAGCATATAATGATTACTGCGGGACCTACCTACGAGAAAATAGATCCTGTTAGATTCATTGGAAACTATTCAAGCGGTAAAATGGGATTTGCAATTGCTGAAGAATGTTATCAACGTGGAGCTGATGTTACACTTATAGCAGGTCCTGTATCTATGAAATGCTCTGATGGAATAAATAGAATTGATGTTGAAGACTGCGAGAGCATGTATAACGAAGCCACAAAAGCGTTCAATACATGTGACGCCGCAATATTATGTGCTGCTGTTGCCGACTTCAAACCAGAAAATGTTGCTGATAAAAAGATAAAACGTGAGAAAGATGACTTGATTATCAAGCTAAAGCCTACTCATGATATTGCAGCATCTCTTGGAAATATAAAGGGCAACAATCAGAAAATAGTAGCGTTCGCATTGGAGACAAACGACGAAGAGCTGAATGCCAAGCATAAACTTGAAAAGAAGAATGCAGACTTTATCGTGCTGAATTCAACAAGAATACCTGGTACGACATTTCGCAGTGATGAAAATCAGATAACCATTATCAGTAAGGATGGGAAAAAGGAATATGACAAAAAGCCTAAATCTGAAGTTGCAACTGATATTATTGATGAGTTGGTTTGTATTATGCAGTAATACGAGCAACGCACAAGAATTACAGGCAACAATCAACATAAATCATTCGCAAATTCAAGGTACAGATAATACTGTATTCGATAATTTGCGAAATACTTTATCGCAATTCATCAATGAAAGGAAGTGGACAAACCTCCAATTCCAGAAAAACGAACGTATTCCTTGTAGCTTTAATATTACTGTAACAAAGTATGACAGAGCTACAAACATGTTTACATGCAAAGCAATTATACAAGCTAACCGTCCCGTATACAATTCAGCCTATAGCACAACTTTGTATAATAATACTGACAATGATTTCAACTTTGAGTTTTCAGAATTCAATCAACTGACATTCAATGACGAGAGCGTTGACAACCAATTAACAGCACTCTGTGCCTACTATGCATATCTTATCATAGGAATGGATCTTGATTCGTTTTCATCAATGGGTGGAGAAGATGTTTTGCAACGCTGCATGAATGTAGCTAATAACTCGCAGAATCTTAACTATACAGGATGGAAAAGTTTTGAAGACAGCAAGAATAGATACGCCATAATAAATGATTATATTGACGAAGGAATGAAAGCTTTCCGCCAACTGCAATATGATTATTATAGAAACGGGATGGATGAGATGGCACAAAATCCAGAAAAAGGTAGAGTAAACATATCTTCTGCCATTGAAAACGACCTTAAAACAGCTCATGAGGCACGCCCTATGAGTATGTTACCACAGATATGGACTGATTACAAAAAAGACGAACTTGCAAATATCTACCATAACAAAGGAACGCAGAATGAAAAAGAAAAGATATACGATATTCTGTTTGGCATAAATGCAAGTCAAAACAACTCTTGGAACAAAATTAAAGATTAACAATAATGTTAAAACAGCTTTACATAAGAAACTTCACTCTGATAGACGAACTGAATATTAAATTCAATTCGGGCTTTTCTGTAATAACTGGTGAAACTGGTGCCGGAAAGAGTATCATACTTGGAGCTATCGGCCTGTTACTAGGTCAAAGAGCTGACTTTAAAGTCATTAAATCAGGAAAAGATAAGTGCGTTATCGAGGCTCACTTCGACCTGAGAAAATATGATATGGACTCTTTTTTTACCGACAATGATATAGACTATGAACCAGAAGACTGTATTATCAGAAGAGAAATAAACAAAAATGGCAAAAGCCGTGCGTTTATTAATGACACTCCTGTCCAACTCACTACAATGCGTGAACTTGGTGAAATGCTAGTAGATATACATAGTCAACATCAAAATCTGTTGTTACAAAAAGAAGACTTTCAACTGAATGTTGTAGACATAATAGCGAATGATAATAAAGAACTGAAAGATTATCGAGACAGTTTTGAAAAGTATCACGAAGCTATAAAGGAACTACAAAGAATAAAAGACAGTATTGCTCAAAGCCGTGAGAACGAGGAGTTCATGAGATTCCAATTCGAAGAGATTAACAAAGCTCAACTTGAGGATGGCGAACAGGAGACTATTGAACAAGAAACAGAGCAACTGAGCCATTCAGAAGAAATAAAAGAGGCGCTATATGATAGTGACAATGCGCTCATGGCAGAAACAAATGGAGCTGTTGAACAAGTTAAAATAGCAACTACAAGGCTACAAAATATCGAAAACGTATTTCATAGCGCTAAAGAACTCGCTGAACGCCTTTCCAACTGCCATATTGAATTAAAAGATATTGCACAGGAGATTAGTCACGATGTAGAGAATGTAGACTTTGATCCTAATAGATTGAATGATTTAAATCAGAGACTAGACTATATATACTCTCTTGAACAAAAGTTCCACGTAAACAGCATAGCAGAATTACTTGCTATACGTGACGATCTAAAAAGCAAATTAGAGAATATAGACAATTCTGATGACACGATAAGTGAAATACAACATAAGGTTGACACTCTTTGCAATGAATGCAAGAGTAAATCTATTAAGCTAACAAAGCTTCGTACTGATTCAGCTAAAAAGGTTGAAAAAGAAATGTCAGACAGACTTATTCCATTGGGAATACCTAATGTGCGTTTCCAAATTGAACTGACAAACAAAGAGTTAGCTGAAGATGGAGCTGATAAAATATCATTCTTGTTCAGTGCAAACAAAAGCACCCCACTCCAACCAGTTAGTCAAGTGGCATCTGGTGGTGAGATTGCACGCGTCATGCTGTCACTGAAAGCAATGATAAGTGGTGTTGTTAAACTACCAACCATCATTTTCGATGAAATTGATACTGGTGTAAGCGGTAGAGTTGCCGAAATGATGGCACAAATCATGCAGGAAATGGGAAATAATGAACGCCAAGTAATCAGTATAACACATCTTCCACAGATAGCAGCTTTTGGTTCAACGCACTATAAGGTTGAAAAAGAAGAAACAGCAGAAGGAACAATCAGTACAATGCGCATGCTAAACAATCGAGAGCGCATTAATGAAATTGCCCAAATGCTTAGCGGAAGCAACATAACTGAAGAGGCTATAAGCAACGCTAAAGCCCTTCTTAAATTATAAATAAAATAATATCACATACTTATGAAAAGAATCTATTTATTGATTATGTCAATTGTCTTCTCAATAACAGGAGTATTGGCACAATCAGCACAAGTTCAGAAAGCAGCGAAATCTGTCTTCACGTTGACAACATTCAACAAAGATGGCAGCATACACGCATCAAGTCATGGCGTCTTTGTTGGTAAAGATGGTGAGGCTATCAGTACTTGGGAACCATTTGTTGGTGCTGATCATGCCGTAGTTGTTGATGCAAACGGCAAGACATACAATGTTGATGCAATTGTTGGAGCTAACGAAATATACGACGTTTGCAAATTCATTGTTGAAGGCAACCCAATAAAGACTGATGTTGCTTCAACAACAGCAAATGGTAATGTTTACCTTCTTGGTTACTCACTAAAGAAAGCCGATATAAAGACCTTCAAAATTTCAAGTGTTGAGAAGTTTATGGACAAGTATAATTACTATATATTCTCTTCTACAGCACCAGACAATGCAGGAAGTTGTCCATTCGTAAACAATAACGGACAAGTTATAGGACTTCTTCAGCATAGCAAAAACGGCGACATCCATGCCACTGATGCTAAATTTGCAGCAGACATGGTTGCAAATGGATTCACTATTAGTGACGCGGTATTGAGAACATGCGGTATCAGAACTGCATTACCAGACACTGAGAATGAGGCTTTGCTTACAATGATGATGGCTGGAGAACAGACTGACTCTATTTCACGTCAGAAATATATTGATGACTTTATTCGTAAATTCCCTAGCTCAACAGAAGGCTATGCAAACAAAGCTTCAAGCTATGTCAACGGCGGTAAGTTTGAAGAGGCTGACAAGGTGATGCAAACTGCAATAGAAAAGGCTGCAAAGAAAGACGAAGCTCATTGTGAATATGCAAAAGTAATCTATCAGAAAGAACTCTTCAGCAACAAACCATACGCAAGCTGGAGCTTGGACAAAGCTCTTGAGGAATCTAAAAAGGCTTCTGCAATAAACAACTTGGATATATATCGTCATCAACAGGCACAGATAATATACTCAAAGGGTGATTATCAAAATGCTTATGACATATTTATGGCGCTTACAAAGACTAAAATTCGTAACGGTGAACTCTTTTACGAGGCATCACAATGTAAGACTCAGTTGAAAGCTCCACAGAAAGAGATCATGAATCTTCTCGACAGTGCTATAGCTGCTTGCCCTCAGCCACTTACATCAGTAGCTGCACCATACGTTCTAGCACGTGGAATTGCATATAATGAAGCAAAGGATTATCATAATGCTTTAATTGATTATAACGAATATGATTCTTTGATGCTTGGCAGACCATTAAACTCTAGCTTCTATTATACAAGATATAAATGTGAACTACAGGTACATCGCTTCCAGCAAGCATTAAATGACATTGCACGCGCAATAATAGTGACACCTACCGAACCTACTTATTACGCAGAGATGGCATCACTACAAATTCGCGTTAAAAAGAATGAAGACGCTGTAAAGGCTGCAACAAGATGTACTATGCTAGCTCCTGAATATCCTGATGGTTACTTGTTACTTGGTATAGCAAATATGGAACTAGGAAATAAAGATGAAGCTAAGAAGGCCTTAGAAAAGGCTAAGACATTAGGAGATAAACGAGCTGATGAATATCTAAAGAAGATATAAAACAGGAATAATAAACTTACAGACTTAACAGACGTAAGCTATATATTATCATAAATAAAGCCCTTCAAGAATATCTTGAAGGGCTTTATTTTATGTATGTAATTTATATAATTACTTCTTCTTCTCTGGAACTTCAAACTTATTGCCAGTAGCCTGAACTAGCTTACGAGCAAAAGATGCAGGATAGCCAGAACGCTGAACAGTAGCACCAATACCAGTTTTAGTTCTGATAAACTCACCGTTCTTAGTTGGTTTGACACACATATCATTATACTTAACTATCAAGTAATATGCTAACTGATTCCATCTTGCAAGCATTTCCTGAGCTTTATCATTACTGTACTCATTCAGATACTTTAAAGCTGCAGTCTTGTCACTTGCATACAACTCACGAGCTTTAGTTTCAACGTTAGGTTGATTTGCAAAGTATGAGCTCTCCAAACTATCGCGAACTGACTTCAATTCTGGGAACATTAATGAATAACGTGGATAAACCATGTTGCTAACCCAATTACAAACCCAGAAAGCATTCTTTGTAGAGAATGTAACAGCATCTGCACCTGGAGTATTATAACACTCTGGCTGAACTGTGTTACCACAATATATTGGAGTATAAGCAATCATGTTGCCATCATCATTTCCAAACCATAACACACCACCTATTTCACGAGGAAGCCAAGAACGCATCTGACTAACATAAGTAAAACCAGTCTGTTGAGTGCTTGTTGGACGCTCGTTGAAATATGATTTCCCGTTTACTTTAAACATTAATGGTGTCGGACGATAAGGCATTTCCCATACGCCACCACCAAAATCTAAAGTATCAGTTGCCAATGGAGTTCCCTCATAATGGTCTCTCATAGCCATTTGAACGTCCTTGACAGAAAGTTTCTTGTTAGGAATCACCCACAAAGGCATGTCTTCTGCATTCTCATCTTTGCCTTCAGCCCAAGGTAAATAACGGCTGAAACCATCAGTGAAATGATTAAAGAAAGCCCAAACGCGTGCATCACAGAAACGACGGCCTGAGAAATCTGGTTTAGCATACGCCATCTTCCATGAGAAATCAGCGTCTTTTCCTACAAACCATCCTTTCTTTCTAGCAAAAGCGATAACGTTTTTACTATACATCACATTCTTATGGTC
>JAGPJJ010000075.1:7980-9158 GCA_018054505.1 Prevotella sp. | reverse complement strand
AAAGTTACGTAATTTAATTGGAAATAGAAAATAGAGAAATAATAAATTTATGGTGCATCTATATTTTTCTCTCACTTTATTGCGTCAATCGAAATAAAGTTGTATTTTTGCATGAAAATTTGAGAGTGTTTAGTAAGGAAAAAAGGAAATAATAATGAGAAAATTAACATTATCTTTTATTGTATTAATGATAATTGGTGTTGCTGTCTTTTCTACGACAGGTTGCACGGATAAAAAGTCTACATCTGCAGACAGTGCAGCGGTAGATTCAAAGGATGTAGACAGTACGTCTGCAGACACGATGAATAATATTATTTCCGATACTCCGATGCCAAAAGCTGCAGATGAACTTTTTGATGATTTCTTCTTTAATTTTGCAGCAAATCGCAAGTTACAACGTAAGCGAATTCATTATCCGTTGCCTGTATATCGAAACGGTAAGGTTACGAAATATATACAGAAGGGACAATGGAAGATTGATAACTTCTTTATGCGTCAGGATTTTTATACATTAATTTTTGACAACATTAAGCAGATGCAGGTTGTGAAAGATACTTCTATAGATCATGTTATCGTAGAAAAGGTGTATTTTAAAAAAGAGGTTGTTAAGCAGTATCTGTTTAATAGAATTAATGGTCAATGGATTATGACATCTATTAATTATAAGCCGTTGTATCAGAACATGAATGCTTCTTTCTTGAAGTTTTATCAAAAGTTTGTGGCAGATTCAGCATATCAAGTACACAGTGTTAATGATCCACTGATGTTCACTGGACCAGACCCTGATGATGATTTCGGTACAATGACAGGTACTTTGGCACCTGAACAGTGGCCATCTTTTGCGCCACAGTTGCCGAGAGGACTTATCTATAATATAATCTACGGACAGAAATATACAGAAAGTAATCAGAAAATATTTGTTGTAAGAGGTATTGCAAACGGTCTTGAGACAGAATTGACGTTCAAGAAGCGTGGTGAAAAATGGAAACTTACAAAACTTTCAATGTAAAAAAGATTATGAAGGATTATAAAAACTACAGTTTGCTGAATCATAATACTTTTGGCATTGATGCTAAATGCAATAGATTTCTAGAATTTTCTTCTGTTGATGAAGCTAAAAAGGTATCCGAACTTATATCAAATGACAAACTGCCATTCTTGATAATTGGAAGCGGAAG
>JAGPJJ010000075.1:0-7880 GCA_018054505.1 Prevotella sp. | reverse complement strand
AATATGCCATATTATGAAGTATCAAAAACTTTGTATAAGATTCCTGCAGGTTGGATGATTGAGCAGTGTGGATGGAAAGGTAAGCGTCTTGGCAATGCAGGAGTTCATGAAAAGCAAGCTCTCGTACTTATAAATTGTGGAGGAGCTACTGGACAGGATATTATAAAACTTTGCGAGACTATCAGGCATGATGTGTTTGATAAGTTTGGTATAGAAATTAATCCGGAGGTTAATATACGATGAAAATAACGTTACTTGGTACTGGAACTTCTCAAGGCGTGCCTGTTCTTGGGTGTGATTGCGAAGTATGTAAAAGTACTGATAGCCATGATAAACGTTTACGGACTTCAGCACTGGTAGAAACAGAATCTACAAGAATATTGATTGACTGCGGTCCTGATTTTCGCGAGCAGATGCTAAAGCAACCTTTTCGCAAGATTGATGGAGTTTTGATTACTCATATTCATTATGATCATGTGGCGGGACTTGATGATTTGCGCCCATATTGTAGATTTGGAGATATTGTGATTTATAGTGAAAAAGATGTCGCAAAAGGATTGCGTCACAATATGCCATATTGTTTTCCAGATGAAAATCAAGATGAACTATACCCAGGTGTTCCAAAGCTAAGTATTAATAACATTCGTGTGCATCAAGCTTTTAAAATCGGCGATATAGATATTATGCCTATACGAATAATGCATGATACGATGCCTATTTTGGGATTTAGAATAGGTGATTTTGCTTATATAACAGATATGAAGAGTATTGATGATTCTGAATTGGAATATCTAAAAGGAATAGACTTGCTTGTTGTTAATGCTCTGAGATGGGAAAAACCACATCATAGTCATCAATTGGTGGCTGACGCAATTGCATTTTCACAAAAGATAGGCGCAAAAAGAACTTATCTTACGCATCTTACACATTCAATAGGACTTGATAAAGATGCAAATAAACGTTTGCCAAATGGGGTTAAGTTTGGGTATGATGGTGAGGTGTTAACTGTATAGACTAGATATTTATTTTCTGAATTTTCTGTATAGTTTCCAACCAAGCATAGCTCCGTCAAAAAGCGCAGCACCAGTACTCATCAAACCAGTTATGCGTTTTGAAGGTGATGCGCTTTTGCTAAATAAATCAGATGGGCGTGACATTTCTTCCCATAGATTTTTGATTTTTTTATCATCTTCCTGAATTTCATTGCGCAATGTCTCTTTGCGTCTTCTGATGTCATCAAGTGATTTATATTCAAAAAAATTGTCCATTATTTACTTAGAAATAAGTTTGCCAAAAATTTAACGAGCGGCTTCTCTATCCATTTGTGACGGAAACTAACACATAAAATAACTGCTAGAACATATCCACCGCCAACAATGGTAAATGCCATTATATTTCCGACGATTGTAGCTAGTGCAAAAGCACATGCAAAACTAAGATAGATTAAGGCTAGCATCAACAATACTACGATAATAGCAGATATTGTTATAGCTGTTAGCAGTCTGACAATTTTATCAACTACATCGAGTTTCATGTATTCTTTTTGAAGCCCGATGTAGTGTTTGATAATTTCAACTAATTGTCCAATAGTTTCTATATTTCTGTCGTTTGAAAACATAAATATTTATTCTGCTTCGTTTCCAGGAGTTGCATCCTTGATATCATCAACAAGGTCATCAACTTCTTTTTTTGTAAGTTTGATATTATGTTTTTTACAAAAATCATCAACAGCGTCAGTGATTTTACAACGTGTTTCAGTTCCTTTTTCAGGAGCTACTAAAAGACCGATAGCTGCACCAGCAAGAGCACCACCTAGGAATGCTCCAATATAACCTAATGTCTTCATAATCTTGTAATTTTTATTGTTAAACAATGAATGCGATAAATGTCTTGTTATGTATGTTTATCTCTTTGGCAAATATAGCAAATCTTTTGTTTGTAAGCAATAAAATATATATCATTTTTTGTTAAAATACGCGTATTTGTCTGATTTAACAAACTTTATGCGGTTTGTTGAATCGTTTTTGTGATATATTTTGTAATTTCGCACGATATATAAATGTATAAAGGTCTAATTTCAATAAACAAAAAAATTATGAAAAAAAGTTTGATTTTATGCGCAGGATTGTGTATCGCATTTGCGTTTACAAGTTGTAAATCAAGTGAAAGCGCTTATAAAAAAGCTTATGAAAAAGCAAAGGCTCAGGAACAGGCTCAGGAGCAGCCACAAACAACTGCGCCAGTCGTTACTCCATTGGAGCAGAAGCCAGCTACTCAGACAACTGTTGTTGATAATGCCGATAATGCAGTAGTTCGCCAAGAGAGTGTTACTGTAGTAAGTGGTCCTGCTTTGAAGAACTTTGGTGTTGTTGTTGGTTCTTTCTCTTTGAAAGCAAATGCAGAAGGTTTGCAGGGAACTCTTAAGGGTGCAGGCTATGATCCTTCTATCGTTTACAACAGCGAAAGAAATATGTATCGCGTAGTTGCAGCTTCTTTTGATGGAAAGGTTGATGCAGTGAAGGGTCGCAATACTCTTCGTGCAATGTATGCTGATGCTTGGTTGCTTTTTAACAAATAATTGCTAGCTCTCTTTTTTGAGCTTGAATAAATATTTATGGCACGTATTCTTTCTATAGATTACGGTAAGAAGCGTACTGGACTGGCAGTGACTGATCCGTTGCAGATTATTGCTAATGGACTAGTCACTGTTTCGACTTCTCAACTGTTTGATTTTCTTAAAGACTACACTTCAAAGGAAACTGTAGAATGTATAGTGATTGGAAAACCAACACAACCAAATGGTCAGCCAAGTGAGAACTTAGCAAGAGTTGAGCAGTTCGTGAATAGATGGCGTAAGGCTATGCCTGAAATTCCAATAGAGTATTATGATGAGCGTTTTACTTCAGTGCTTGCACACAAAGTAATATTGGACTGCGGTGTGAAGAAGAAGACTCGTCGAGAAAATAAAGGGCTAGTTGATGAAATATCTGCAACTATCATTTTGCAGGATTACATGCAATATAGACGCTCTTCATTAAATGTATAACTTAAATTTTCGCTGAGCGAATGATTTTACCTATTTATATATATGGTCAACCTGTTTTGAGAAAGGTTGCTCAGGATATAACACCGGATTACCCGGAATTGAAAGAACTTATTAGTAATATGTTTGAGTCGCTTACTGCTAGCGACGGTGTTGGACTAGCAGCACCACAGATTGGCAAGGACATCAGAGTCGTTGTTATTGATTTGAGCATGTTGAGTGATGACTTTCCTGAATACAAAGATTTTAGAAAGGCATATATTAATCCTCATATCTTGGAATATGATGAGAATGCTCCTAAGGAGACTATGGAGGAGGGATGCTTGTCACTACCAGGTATCCACGAAAATGTAACTCGTCCAACTCGTATCCATGTTGTTTACAAGGATGATGAGTTTAATGAGCATGATGAATGGGTGGATGGATATCTAGCAAGAGTGATGCAGCATGAATTTGATCACCTTGAAGGTAAAATGTTTATTGACAGAATGCCTCCTTTTCGCAAGCAATTAATTTTCGGTAAATTAAAAGCTCTCCTTAAAGGAAAGGTTCGTTGTAATTATCGAACCAAAACTGCTCATAAATAAAAAAATATTATGATTAAGAGGCTGCTTATATTCGTTGTTGTTTTTGTATTTGCTGGCATTACTTCTTATGCTCAGTATAATACAGACAGGCTGCTTCAGTCTGGAGAGCTTGCTCTTGAAAACAACGATTATGTAGTGGCAATACAGCATTGTAATAATATAATTTCAAATAAGCCTTATCTCTATAAACCTTGGTTTTATAGAGGTATAGCTAAGAAAAGTCTTGGCGATTATGTTGGAGCTGAGGATGATTTTAACGAAGCTGTAAGACTTAATCCTTATGTGCATGAACTCTTTGCAGAACGTGCTGGTAATAGGTTAAACCTTAAAAGATATTCTGATGCGATTGATGATTATACTAAGGCTCTAAAGCTGAATCCGGATGCTAAAGATTATTGGTTTAACAGAGCGTGGGCTAGATTTCAAAGCAAAGATGTAAAGCAGACACGAAGCGATCTTGAATATATTATAAAGCGATGGCCTGATTTATCAAACTCTTATGGTTTGATGACAGAGACATATCTTAATGCAAACGATACTGCGTCTGCCTCAAAGTGGCTTGAACGCACATTAAGAGTTAATCCTTATGATGGAAATTCTTGGTCTATATTAGGTAGACTTAATCTTCAGCGAAAGAATTGGAGGATAGCTGAAGACGCTTTTTCAAAGGCTATTCATTATTCACCAAAAGTTGTGAATAATTATACTTATAGAGCTATGGCTCGCGTGAACCTCAATAGACTTCGCAATGCGATGGAGGATTATGACAAAGCTATAGACATGGATCCAAATAATTTTATTTCTCATTACAACAGAGGTTTGCTAAGACAAACTTTGGGTGATGACAACCGTGCTATACATGATTTTAGTTTCGTGCTGAGATTAGAGCCTAATAATTTATTAGCTTTGTATAATAGGGCTATACTGTTGGATAAAACAGGTAATTATCGATCTGCAATTTTAGATTATACAAGAGTAATTAATAAGTTCCCTAATTTTTGGTCTGGTCTGCTTAGTCGTGCGAAATGTTATCGTAGACTAGGTATGAATGCGAAGGCTGAACTTGATGAATTCAGAGTGTTTAAGGCACAGATGAATAAACATCTTGGATTACAACAGAGATGGAGTAGAGGAAAGTTGCGTCAAGTAAGAAAACTTAGTGATATAGATGTTGAAAAGTATGATCAATGGGTTGTACAGGATTCAGAAGTTACTACACCTGAATATAAAAATGAGTATCGTGGCTATGTTCAGAATAGAGAAGTAACAACTAAATTTATGCCAATGTTTATCTTGTCATATCAGAGATACAGCAATGGAATAAACAATTTTGAGTTGGTTGATAAGGATGTTGAAGCCTTTAATACTAAAGTTAATCCTATTCATGTTTTATATATTACATGTCGCCCAGATGCTATTTCTGAAACAGATACTAAAGACTACTTTAATACGATACAGACTTTGACTGACAAGGTGAAAATGACAACTGATATAAAGGCTGCTTCTCAACTTTTGTTACAAAGGGCTGTTGCATATTCTACAACATATAATTATGAAGAGGCGATAAACGACTTGAATGATTATCTAACGATAGACAGTATGTCAGAACTTGCTTATTGGCAGCGTGCTGTATGTTTGTCAATGGTGAAGAATTATGATTCTCAGAATAATTCAGGAGTTAATATGATGCTCGCTAAGTCTATTTATGACTTTAAAAAGGCTATTGATATTGACAAAGATAATGCGTATTTGTATTATGATTTAGCAAACGTATATTCAACAATGAAAGATTATAAAAATGCAATAGCTAATTACGATATATCAATTAGTCGTAATTCAAGATTAGCTGAAGCATATTATAATCGTGGTATTGCTAAAATATTTGTTGGTAATATCAGTGGAGGACTGAAAGATTTGGGTAAAGCTGGCGAATTAGGAATTTATGATGCATACGCTTTGATGAAAAAGTATTCTGGAGAAAAATAGCCAAATTATGTCGGTTATTATTTTGTTATTTCGTTGATTTAGATTACCTTTGCATCAACTTTGATTTATAAAACTAATTTGTAATATGGTTAAAATCACATTTCCAGACGGATCTGTTCGTGAGTATGAACAGGGCGTAACTGGCTTTCAAATCGCAGAGAGTATCTCACCAGCTCTCGCTCGCAACGTTGTATCTTGCGGGATTAACGGTGAAACAGTGGAATTGAATCGCCCTATTAATGAGGATTCTTCAATTGCACTTTATAAGTTTGAGGATGAAGAAGGAAAGCATACATTTTGGCATACTTCTGCACATCTTCTTGCTGAAGCTCTTAAAGAATTGTATCCTGGTATACAGTTTGGCTTCGGTCCTGCTATTGAAAACGGATTCTTCTATGATGTAATGCCTGCAGAGGGACAAGTAATTTCAGAGAATGACTTTGCAAAAATTGAAGCAAAGATGCTGGAACTTGCCAAGAAAGACGAGGCTGTCGTTCGTAAAGATGTAACTAAAGCTGATGCTCTTAATGAATTTAAGGCAGATGGTCAGGAATACAAATGCGAGCACATCGAACAGGATCTTGAGGATGGAACCATCTCAACATATACTCAAGGAAATTTCACGGACCTTTGTCGTGGTCCACATCTTGTATCAACAGGATTAATCAAGGCTGTTAAAATTACAAGTGTTGCTGGTGCTTTTTGGCGCGGTGATGCTAAGCGCGAGCAGATGACTCGTATATATGGTGTCTCTTTCCCTAAGAAAAAGATGCTTGATGAATATCTTGTAATGCTTGAAGAAGCTAAGAAGCGTGACCATCGTAAAATTGGTAAAGAAATGGAACTCTTCATGTTCTCAGAGCGTGTAGGTAAAGGCTTGCCAATATGGTTGCCGAAGGGAACTCAACTCCGTCTTCGTCTTCAGGAAATGCTACGTGGACTTCTTCGTCCATATAACTATCAAGAGGTTATCACTCCAGGTATTGGTGGAAAGAGCCTGTATGTTACATCTGGCCACTATGCTCATTATGGTAAGGATGCTTTCCAACCTATTCATACTCCAGAAGAGGATGAGGAATATATGTTGAAACCAATGAACTGTCCTCATCATTGTGAAGTTTATGCACGCAAACCTCGTTCATATAAAGATTTACCTCTTCGTATTGCTGAATTTGGAACTGTATTCCGTTATGAGAAGAGTGGTGAATTACATGGATTGACTCGTGTACGTACATTTACACAGGATGATGCACATATCTTTGTTAGTCCAGCTCAGGTTAAAGCTGAATTTGAGAATGTTATTGACATTATTCTAAAGGTATTCAAGACATTCCATTTTGATAATTATGAGGCACAGATTTCACTTCGTGATCCAAGCGACAAAGAAAAGTATATTGGTTCTGATGAAGTTTGGGAAGAAAGTGAAAACGCTATTAAGGAAGCTTGCAAAGAAAAGGGACTTAATGCACATTGCGAGATTGGCGAAGCTGCATTCTACGGTCCTAAGCTTGACTTTATGGTAAAGGATGCTATCGGTCGTAAATGGCAGTTGGGAACTATTCAGGTGGATTATAATCTTCCTGCACGTTTCAAATTGGAATATACAGCAGAAGACAATACAAAGAAAACTCCTGTAATGATTCACCGTGCTCCATTTGGTAGTCTTGAGCGTTTTACAGCTGTTCTTATCGAACATACAGCAGGACACTTCCCATTGTGGCTTACCCCTGATCAGGTTGCTATCTTGCCTATTTCTGAGAAGTATAATGACTATGCAAAGAAAGTTGGTCAGTATTTTGATTCTGTTGGTGTTAGAGCAACTATTGATGACCGTAATGAGAAGATTGGACGTAAGATTCGTGATAACGAATTAAAGCGTGTGCCTTACATGGTTATTGTAGGTGAAAACGAAAGCGCAGAAGGTCTTGTTAGCATGCGTAAGCAAGGTGGTGGCGAACAAGCAACCATGAAAATGGAAGAGTTTGCTCAGCGCATCAATGCAGAAGTAAAAGAAATGCTTTCTGCTGTTAATGAGTAATTATAAATAATATATAAAGAATAATAATATAAAAAAGTCGGGATTTATTTTGGTATTTCCCGACTTTTTAGTAATTTTGCACTCGTTTAGTGTATAAACGAACATAAAATAGTTTAATGAAGAATGACAAATTGAAAAATCAGTACCGTGCGAATGAACAGATACGTGTACGTGAAGTCCGAATTGTAGGAGAGGACGGGTCAGAAGTGGTTCCTACACGAAAAGC